>JAJDNO010000061.1 GCA_022340615.1 Gallionella sp.
CGCATGACCGTGATGGTCGCCAATCTCGCGCCGCGCAAGATGAAGTTCGGCTTGTCGGAAGGCATGGTTCTTGCTGCTTCAGGTGAGTCGCCCGGCCTGTACATTCTGTCGCCGGATGACGGTGCGCAACCCGGCATGCGCATCAAATAACGCACATTAATCCGGCTATCCTCATGGACTATGATGTTCTGATTATCGGTTCCGGCCCCGCCGGACAACAGGCCGCGTGGCAGGCGGCGCGCATGGGAAAACGTGCCGCGATCATCGAGCGCAAGCCCAAGCTGGGCGGAGCGGGACTGCAAACCGGCACCATACCCAGCAAGGCGCTACGCGAAGTGGCGTATCTGCTGTCCCGCTCCGGCGGTATGCGCCAGGCACTCGCACCAGATAGCCGCAACCGCCATGGTTTGCTGGCTGATGCAGTGCGTCGCAAGGAGGCGGTGATTGCACAGCAGGAGTCCGTCATCCTGCAACGATTGCTGCGTTCGGGCGTGGCCCTGATTCCGGGTGAGGCATCATTTGTTGATGCGCATACCATCCAGGCCAGCGATTCCGCCGGCAACAAGCGCAAAATATCTGCCGAAGCCATCATACTGGCCACCGGCTCCAGGCCGCGTCGCCCGGACGATGTTCCCTTTGACAAGAAGACCGTGCTGGACTCGACTTCCATCCTTAATCTTCGCCATCTCCCCGACAGCTTGCTGGTCGTGGGCGGCGGTGTGATTGGCTGCGAATTCGTTTCAATTTTTGCTGCGCTGGGCGTGCAGGTCTGCGTAGTGGACAGCCACAAGCAACTACTGGACTATCTAAGCGAGGACGTGGTTGGGGTGCTGGCCGACAGTTTTCTCGGCATGGGCGTGACTTTTCACATGCAGGAACGCGTCGCCGAAATTCGCCGCGATGGGAACGGTACACTCACCGTGCTGGAAAGCGGCAAACAGATACGCACCGATGCAGTGCTCTATGCGCAGGGCCGGCAACCGAACAGCGAGAAGCTGCAGGTTGAGAATGCCGGCATCATCGCCGAGAGCGGATGGATTGAAGTCAACCAGCACTACCAGACCAGCGTACCGCACATTTTCGCGGTGGGCGACCTGATCGGCCGGCCTGCGCTCGCCTCCACCGGCATGGAACAGGGGCGCGCCGCGGTGCTGTACGCCTTCGAAGGAGAACGCCATGTCACCGCGGAAAACCTGCCGATGGCGGTCTACACCATTCCGGAAATCTCCTATGTCGGCAAGACCGAAAAGGACGTGCAGCAGGAAAACATTCCCTACCTGGTCGGACGCGCGAATTTCAAGGACAGCGCGCGCGGGCAGATCATCGGCGATGCGCACGGCTTGCTGAAACTGGTCGTCAACGCAAGCAACGAAAAACTTCTGGGCGTGCATATCGTCGGCGAACAGGCCAGCGAACTGATTCACATCGGGCAACTGGTGATGAACTTTAATGGCACGGTGCGCGACCTGGTCAGCAATGTATTCAATTATCCGACGCTCGCGGAATGCTACAAACTTGCAGCCATGGATTGCATGCATCAGCTGAAACAGCTCAAGACCGCCTAGGGCGTTTCAATTTTCGCATGCCGCGGTTGCATGCCGCCCGCAAGCGCTATAATCGCGCCGCTTTTTCCATAATCATCATGCAGCGACCATGATCGGGAGGCCAGCACAGCCAAAATGGATAATCCGTTTTCCCTGAAATTCTCCAAGCATTTCCATCCGCGCCTGATTCATTCCCTGCGCGGCTACAACAAATCCCGCTTTTCCACTGATGTCACGGCAGGAATTACCGTTGGCCTGATCGCCCTGCCGCTGGCAATTGCTTTCGCCATTGCCAGCGGCGCAAAGCCGGAAGCGGGTATCTTTACCGCAATCATCGCGGGATTCATCATTTCCGCACTGGGCGGTTCCCGAGTGCAGATCGGCGGGCCGACCGGGGCATTCATCGTGATCGTGTACGGCATCATCCAGCATTACGGTTATGCCAACCTGCTTATCTGCACCATCATGGCCGGCATCATGCTGGTTGCCATGGGATTTACCGGCATGGGCAGCCTGATCAAGTTTTTCCCGCGGCCATTGATCCTCGGCTTTACCAGCGGGATCGCGTTGCTGATCATCTTCAGCCAGGTCAAGGATTTTCTCGGCCTGAAGATTGCCGACCTGCCCGCCGATTTCTTGCCGAAACTTGCTGCGCTCTATCACGGACTGCCCACGCTGAATTTCGTTGCGCTGGCACTGGCGGCAGGCTCGGCATTGTTGATCTGGTTCTACCCGAAATCCTGGGCGCAAAAATTTCCGTCACCGATTTTGGCGCTGGTGCTAGGCACGCTGGTTGTCGCCTTGTTCCATCTTCCTGTGGAAACCATCGGAACACGGTTCGGCGGCATCCCGCAAAGCATGCCAGCCTTTAATCCGCCTGCATTCACTTTTGCCGCACTGCGCAATCTGATTGCACCGGCGATGACCATCGCATTGCTGGGCGCAATCGAATCTCTGCTCTCGGCAGCGGTCGCTGACGGAATGATAGACGACAAACATGATCCTAATCAGGAACTGATCGCCCAGGGCATCGCCAACATCGTCACGCCTTTTTTCGGAGGCCTGCCTGCGACAGGCGCAATCGCACGCACTGCCGCGAATGTCCGTTCCGGCGCCAGCAGTCCGATCTCCGGCATGGTGCATGCGTTAACGCTGGTGGTCATCGTGCTTATCGCTGCCCCGCTGGCAAAGAACATTCCGCTGCCGACACTCTCTGCCATCCTGGTGATCGTCGCGATCAACATGGGTGAATGGGAGGGATTCCTGACTTTGAGGAAATATCCGATAAGCGACAGCACGGTACTGGTTGTGACCTTCTTGCTAACCGTGATCTTCGGCCTCACTGTCGCGGTTGAGGTCGGGATGTTCATCGCGGTGTTCACCTTCATCCGGCGTATCACCAACCTCACTCATGTCAGTCTCTCTGATCGCTCGCCCAGGCCGGAAGACAACGAAGCAACTCTGGCGCATAAAGCAGTGCCGAAGGGCGTGGTGATCTACCGAGTGTTCGGCGCGCTGTTTTTCGGCGCCGCTGACAAACTGGAAACCATTCTGCAGCAAACCCACGTCGAGCCGGAGGTGCTGATTTTGAAAATGCACGAGGTCATCAGCATGGACAGCAGCGCGATGCACACGCTCGAACATCTCTACGGAAAACTGCGCAAGCATGGCAAACAACTGATACTGTGCGGCCCTCACTCGCAGCCGTATTTCCTGATGCAGCAAGCGGGGTTCTTTGAAAAGATCGGACTGGAAAATGTAGCGGGAAATCTGGATGATGCCTTGCAGCGCGCCAGGACACTATTGAATCAGGAATAGCCTGACATCAATTTCCATTTCCGGTTGAGTCTGTATAGCTTCAGCCGTAGATCACCTTCACGTTTTCCTCGTGCAGCAGCTGGCGCAAGTCGTTCAGCAGGTCGTCGTGCAGTGTCACTTGCCAGGCTTCGCCCAGGCGCAACTGGCAGGATGCCTCATCGTTGCGGTAGTGTATCTGCACCGGGCATTTGCCCTCCCGGTATGGCGTAAACAGTCTCACCAGCTGCTCGATGCTGGCTTTGCCGTTGCAGCGCAGCGCGAGCTGCTGCGCAAAGTGGGAACGCGCAGTCGCGAAATCGAACAGCTCTTCGCCGCTGACGCGCACGTTGCCGGAATACTCGTCCAGCTTTGCGGTGCCGCGCACCACCAGCAATTCATCTTCGCGTATCCACGGACGGTTGGCCTCGTAGATTTCGTTGAACACGGTCAGTTCGACCTGCCCGCCGCCATCGTCGAGCGTGACAATCGCCATGCGTCCGCGCCGCGTCTGCTGGATGCGCAGCCCGGCCACGATGCCGGCCAGCACGACCGGCACGCCGCGCCGCGAAGCGTGGCCGGAACCGTTTGATGAACCGTTCGATTGCCCGACGAATTGCGGTGTCAGGTCGGCCAGTTTCACCTTGATGAAGTTGGCCAGCTCGTCGGCATACTCCTGGTACGGATGGCCGCCGAGATAAATTCCCAGGCTGGCTTTTTCGTGGGCCAGCTGTTCGCGCAAGCGCCAGCGCGGCACGTCGGCGGTCTGCACGATCAGTACCGCATCGGATTCGTCGTGTCCGAACAGGCTGTTCTGGTTCGCCGCGCGCGCCTGCTGGTCGGCGCTCGCCAGCGCCGCATCGACGCTGGCCATCAGCGCGGCGCGGTGATCATTGACACTGTCGAATGCGCCGGCCTTGATCAGCGCCTCGACCGTGCGCCGGTTCACAATGCGCTTGTCCACGCGGCGGCAGAAATCGAACAGATCCCTGAACGGACCATTCCCGCGCGCGTTGACGATGCAATTGATCGCCGCTTCGCCGGTGCCCTTGATCGCCCCAAGTCCATATGCGATGGTCTTTTCGTCCACCGGCGAAAACACATAGCCGGAGCTGTTCACATCCGGCGGCAGAATGCGGATATTCTGCTGCAGCGCATCGGCGTAGAAAATGCTGACCTTCTCGGTATTGTCCAGGTCGCCGGACAAAGTCGCTGCCATGAACGAAGCCGGATGATGCGCCTTGAGATAGGCAGTATGGTAGGCGACCAGCGCGTACGCGGCGGCATGGGATTTGTTGAAGCCGTAGCCGGCAAACTTTTCCATCAGGTCGAACAGGTTGCCGGCAACCTCTTTCGACGTGTTGTTCTTCAGTGCACCCTCGACGAATATTTCGCGGTGCTTGGCCATCTCCTCGGCCTTCTTCTTGCCCATCGCGCGGCGCAGCAGGTCGGCGCCCCCGAGGCTGTAGCCGCCGACGATCTGCGCCATCTGCATCACCTGTTCCTGGTAGACCATGATGCCGTAGGTCTCCTTGAGCACCGGCTCGACCGCGGGATGTGGGTAGTCGAATTTCTCGCCGTGCTTGCGCCGGCAGAAATCCGGGATCAGATCCATCGGGCCGGGGCGGTACAGCGCGACCAGCGCGATGATGTCCTCGAAGCGGTCCGGCCTCGCCTGTTTCAGCATGTCCTTCATGCCGCGCGATTCGAGCTGGAACACCGCGGTGGTATTCGCCTGCTTCAGCAGCTCGTAGGTCGCGGCATCGTCCAGCGCCAGCGTTTCCAGCGTGAACGGCGCGATACCCCCATTGAGGCGCGTCACATGGCGCATCGCCCAGTCCAGAATGGTCAGCGTACGCAAACCAAGGAAGTCGAACTTCACCAGGCCGATGGCTTCGACGTCGTCCTTGTCGAACTGGCTGACCACGCTGGCGCTGCTGTCCGCGCAGTACAGCGGGCAGAAATCGGTGAGCTGGCCGGGCGCGATCAGCACGCCGCCGGCATGCATGCCGATGTTGCGCGTCAGATCCTCGAGTCTTCCAGCCAGTTCCAGCAGCTCGGGCACGCCTTCCTCGCGCTCGGCGATTGCGTTGATCTCCGGCTCCATCTCGCGCGCCTTTTTCAGCGACACCGGTTTCACCCCCTCGACAGGGATCGCCTTGGACAGGCTGTCGCACAGGCCATACGGAAAATCCATCACGCGCCCGACGTCGCGGATCACCGCCTTGGAAGCCATCGTGCCGAACGTGGCGATCTGCGACACGCACTGAGCACCGTATTTGTTCTTCACATACTCGATCACTCGCTCGCGACCGTCCTGGCAGAAATCGACGTCAAAGTCAGGCATAGACACGCGTTCCGGATTCAGGAAGCGCTCGAACAGCAGGCCGTAGCGCAGCGGATCGAGGTCGGTGATGCCGAGGCTGTAGGCCACCAGCGAGCCCGCACCGGAACCGCGGCCGGGGCCGACCGGAACCGCGTTGTTCTTCGCCCAGCGGATGAAGTCCGCCACGATCAGGAAGTAGCCCGGGAAACCCATATTTATAATGGTCCCGATCTCGAAGTCCAGCCTCGCCCGGTATTCCGGCATCTTCGCTTCCCGCTGCCCTTCGTCGGGATACAGCAGCGCCATGCGCTGCTGCAAGCCGCGCACCGACTCGTCGCGCAGGAAATCTTCCAGGCTCTCGCCGTTCGGCGTCGGGAAATCCGGCAGGCGCGGTTTGCCCAGTGTCAGCGACAGATTACAGCGGCGCGCGATCTCGATGCTGTTTGCGAGCGCTTCGGGCAGGTCGGCGAACAACTCCGCCATCTCTGCCTGGGTCTTGAAATACTGCTGCGCGGTAAAAGCCTTCGCACGGCGCTTGTCGTTGAGCACATAACCCTCGGCGATGCATACCCGCGCCTCGTGCGCCTTGAAATCCTCGGCCGTAAGGAATTGCACCGGATGAGTCGCGACCACAGGCAGTCCGAGCTCGTCGGCGAGCCCCACGGCATCGTGGATGTAATGTTCCTCGTCCGCAAATCCCGCGCGCTGCACCTCGAGGTAATAGCGGTTTCTGAACAGCTCCGCCCATTCCCGGGCATACCGCCTGGCCTGCGCGGCATTGCCCGACAGCAGCGCGCTGCCGACATCGCCGAGATGCGCGCCCGACAGCGCGATCAGGCCGCTGGTATCGGGCTGGAACCACTCGCGGCGCAACTCGGCCCGGCCGCGATGCTGGTTCTCCAGATAGGCGCGCGACAGCAACTGGCAAAGCAGCAGATAACCCGCCGTCGACTGGCACAGCAGCAGCATCCGGTGTGGACGCTCGCGATCGGCATCGTTGCTGATGTATACGTCGCAGCCGGCAATCGGCTTGATCCCCTCGCCACGCGCCGACTGGTAGAACTTGATCAGACCGAAGAAATTGTTCAGGTCGGTCAGCGCAAGCGCCGGCATACCGTCCTGCCGGGCGGCGTCCACCGCCTCGCCCACGCGCACCATTCCATCCGAAATGGAATATTCGCTGTGCAGACGGAGATGGACGAAAGCGGGTTGCGGCATGGTGGAAAACTGGAAATTCGAACGTAGATTTTAGCACCGCCTGAAGCGCAATTTTTCGTTATCGACACTGTTAAAATGCTTCCCTTGAAATCAACACCTTCGATCATGCATGCCACGCTGACTCCGCAACGCGAGCGCTATTTGTTGCTCACCCTTGCTGGAATCCAGTTCAGCCACATCCTCGATTTCATGATCATGATGCCGCTGGGCCCGGTCCTGATCGAGGCATTCGGTATCAGCACCCACGAATTCGGGCTGCTGGTCGCGTCCTACAGTTTCAGTGCCGCGCTGTCCGGTCTGCTGGCCGCAACATTCATCGACCGCTTCGAGCGCAAACGCCTGGTACTGGTGATATTCGGATTGTTCGGCATTGCAACACTGGCATGCGGATTGGCGCCCAGCTATGCGATGCTGCTGATTGCACGTGGCATGGCAGGAACGTTCGGCGGAGTGATGGGCGCAATGGTTCAGACCATCATCGGCGACGTGATTCCGTTTTCACGCCGCGCGCGCGCCAGTGGATTCGTGGCGACTGCTTTTTCCCTTTCAACGGTCGCAGGCGTTCCGCTGTCTCTGTGGCTGGCCAATCATTTCCAGTGGCGCGCACCGTTCATTCTGATCGCGGTGTTGACCGTGCTGTTCATCATTGTCGGCGCACGCATTCTGCCCGACCTGCGCCATCACATCAGCGACCGGAAGCGCGCCCATCCATTCTCGGCAATGTTCGAAGTGCTGCGCGAACCGAATCACCTAAATGCGCTGCTGTATTCGGCGCTGCTGGTGTTTTCCGGCTTCACGGTGATCCCCTACATCACCATTTACGCGGTGGGCAACGTAGGCATCCCCCTGCACGACATTCCGTTCATCTATCTAGCGGGAGGTACTGCGACGCTGTTCACCGCACGGCGGATCGGCCGTTGGGCCGACCTGCGCGGCAAGGTCAAAATCTACCGGACCATCGCTGTCGCGGCGCTGCTGCCCGTGCTGGTAGTGACCCATATCGGCGCCGCGCCGCTGTGGCTGTGGCTGGTCTGCACCACGGCATTTTTCGTGCTGGTCTCGGGCCGCATGATACCTGCGATGGCGATCATCACCTCGGCGGCTCAGCCGAAACTGCGCGGCACATTCATGTCGCTGAATGCAACGATGCAGTCGCTCGCGATGGGGCTGGCTACCTCGCTGGCTGGATTTATCATCACACAGAACGATGCGGGCCGGATCGTTCACTACGGCTTGGTGGGCTATGTTTCAATAACCGGAAACGTGCTGGCTATCCTGTTCGTGTCGCGCATCATGATGCACGGTCAGCATGCGGCCGAGCCGGATGTCGCACTGAAATAGCAGGTTCGGACAATCGAAGTCGGATAAGGCGCAACAGGCATTTCAGGGGTGTTGGACAATATTGCGGATTGCTTTCCCGGTTAACCGCTGGTATTGATTACAGCGCCAAAGTCGAATCCGGAACGATTCGGCAGCTGCAAATGGAAATGGAAATGGAAATGCAAGGATAACCAGCACCGATGAAACCGCTACCGAAATGGAACTACTTCACGGCATTGCTGCTGTGGCTGTCCTTGAGCTTTGCGCTGTCGGCCATTGTGGTCGCGCAGAATATTCACGGCGTGAAGGAAGACCTGGTCCAGTTCGGAGATGGCTTTGCGGACCACCTTAACAAGAAAATGGTCGGCACCGAAACCGTCCTGAAAGGATTCTCCGCGATGTTCGGTGCCGTAGGCAATGCCGATCCGGCCCAGGCAAGAAGCTATGTCAGGCAAGTCATCGAAAACAACCCGGAAATTTTCGCGCTTGAAATCGTGCAGAAGGTGAACAAGCGCGAGTTGAACGAATTCATCGTGCGGAAACGGCGCAACGGCACCCCCGATTTTTCCGTCAAATCGTTCTCTTACGGCAACGAACGAAAATGGTTGTCCCTGAAGGACAAACCCTACTATTACCCGATCGTCTTCATGGCGCCGATGACGGAAAAATCCAGGCAAGTCATCGGGCTCGATGTGGAAAGCGTGCCTTTCCTGAGACGGGCCATGTTTGCTTCACTCCAGAAAACAATGCCTGTTTCGACACATCCGTTCAGGCTGGTGGAAGGCAATACAGCCTATGTCGTGTTTTTACCGATCCAGGATGCCGGCAAGCTTCCCGATTTTCCTGGTGAGCATACTGCCCGGAACGATGAACTGGTGGACATGGTAATCGACGCGGAAAGCATGGCTCGTTCCGAAAAATTCCCCATTTCGGCAGGATGGAGCACCGATATCTACCACCGGGACTTCAATCCGGACGACCCGAAGGGCCAGCTGCTGGCGCTATCGGGCCCGCCCAGAAGCGCGTTCGAATCGGCGATTTTTCCATCCTTCACTTACCACAAACAGCTGGGCACGATGGGCGAACCTTTTTCGCTGGTCGTGAAGCGGCAGGTCGGCTGGGCTGATCTGGACTGGCGTCTGCTGACGATGGTCGGCTTGCTGACTTTGATTTCCTCCCTGACACTGGTGTCACTCTTGCGCGCGAACCAGCGAGGAAGAGTCATACTTATCGAAAACCAGCGGAAACTTTGGCAACTTGCCAATTATGATTCATTGACAGGCCTTCCGAACCGCATGCACCTGATGGACAGACTGGAGCAGATGCTGTTCCGCAACAACCGGCAGGAAAAGCACTTGGCAGTAATGTTTCTGGATATTGACGAATTCAAGCAGATCAACGATTCCTGCGGACATGCCGTGGGAGACCTGCTGCTTCAGGAAGTGTCACGCCGCCTTTGCGACTGCGTACGTGAAACGGACACGGTGGCCCGCCTCAGCGGCGACGAGTTTGTAATCATACTCGGCGAACTCGATCGCGATAAAACCGGGGCGGTCGCCCAGGCCAGCACCGTTGCCGAAAAAATCCGTGCTGCTCTCGCCGAACCTTACAGCCTGAAAGGCACGCAACATGGCACTGACGAAGAATCGGTTTCACTCAATATCACTTCCAGTATCGGCGTAGCTGTAATAGTCAACCAGGAAGCGGTTCCGGAACATGCACTCAAGCATGCAGATTCCGCGATGTATCTCGCCAAAAGGTCGGGTGGCAATTCAATCCGGTTTTATCAGCAACCGGCTTGAGCTTCAACGCTGGGCAAATGCGGCGAAAAGCCGGGGAAGTGGAGCGGGTGAACGGGATCGAACCGTCGTATGCAGCTTGGGAAGCTGCCGTTCTACCATTGAACTACACCCGCGCGGGTGGCGATTCTACGTGGGTTGCCGGCAATACTCAACACAGGCGCGCTTTCATTCGGGCATAGCGGCTGGCCAAAATCTTGGTGAAGCAGCGTTTCGGCTTCCTGCCGCGGTTTTGTTTCGTGGTCGCTTTATGTCGCTTTATGCCCCGGGTGGAATATTGCCACTGCCGACCGGAATCGCGCCCGGTTTCAGCATCTCCTCGAACTGCGCGATCGGCAGCGGTTTGCCGAACCAGTATCCCTGGAAGTGCCTGCAACCCTCTTTGAAAAGGAAGCGCAGCTGAGCCTCCGTCTCCACCCCCTCGGCAATCACGTCCAGGTTCAGACTGTGCGCCATCGCGATTATTGTTTTCACGATGGCCTTGTCGCTGCTGTCTGTGACGATGTCGCGCACGAACGACTGGTCGATCTTGAGCTGGTCGAGCGGCAGTCGTTTCAGATATTGCAGCGAAGAGTAGCCGGTTCCGAAGTCGTCCAGCGAAAACTGGATGCCGATTTCGCTGAGTATATTCATGGTCTTTATCGTGTCCTCGATATCCTCAAGCAGCATGCCTTCAGTCAGTTCCAGCTTGAGCTGCATCGGATTAATGCCATGGTTATGCACTTGCGCCTTTACCTGGGAGATGAAATCGGCCTGACGGAACTGCTTGGCACTGACGTTGACCGACAGCACAAGTTCGCGGGTGAGCGCGTCCTGCTGCCAAGCCTTGAGTTGCGCGCACGCCGTCTCCAGCACCCATGTGCCCATGGGCAGGATCAGGCCGGTTTCTTCAGCAAGTTTGATGAATTGCAGCGGCGGCACCAGCCCCTGCTCGGGGTGTTTCCAGCGGATTAATGCCTCGGCACCCAGCGGCTTGAGCGCATTGTCAACCTGGATCTGGTAATACAGCTCGAATTGCCGCAGGTCAATTGCCTTGCGCAGTTCGCTTTCCAGCGCGGCGTGTTGGTTCACCGATGCCTGCATCTGCGGGTCGAAGAAGCGCAGCGCATTGCGGCCGGTTTTTTTGGCCTGATACATCGCGATATCGGCTTGCTTCATCAATTCTTCCATTCTGGTTTGCTGACCGTTGAACAGGGTTGCGCCTATGCTTGCGCTGTTCTGGTAATCGTGTACCGCCAGCCGATAGGGCATGCTCAGCGTGGAAAGGATTTTCTCGCCAATGGATTCCGCCTGTTCTGCAGCCGCAAGCGCGTGTTCGCTGAGATTTTCCAGCACCACCACGAATTCATCTCCGCCCAGGCGTGCCACCGTATCACCATCGCGCACGCTGGATACCAGTCGCTGCGCGACCTGCTGCAACAGCAGGTCGCCGACCTCATGACCGAGGGTGTCGTTGAGCGTCTTGAAATTGTCCAGGTCAAGAAACAGCAATGCACCTTGCTTGCCGGTGCGCGCGCTGTAAGCCAGAGAATGCTGGAGACGATCCATCAGCAACAGCCGGTTGGGAAGGTGCGTGAGAGAGTCATAAAACGCCAGCTTCCTCATTTCTGCCTCGACCAGCTTGCTCTCGGTGACGTCCTGTATCGTGCCGCGCATTTTTACCGGCATACCCCGGGCATTGAATTCCAGCTTCCCTAATCCATGCATCCATCGCTCGGCTTTGTCGCCGTACCGGATGATGCGGTATTCCCGATCGAAATCCTTGTTCTGGCCGAACACTTCGTTCTTGAAATATCTGCTGATCTCGATACGATCGTCAGGGTGAATCAGCGCCTCCCATCCTTCCACCGAGCGAATGTAATTTCCGTCAATCCCAAACAGCTTGTCGAGCACGTCGGAGCTTTCCCAGATCCCGCTGCCGAAATCCAGGGTATAACTGCCCAGATCCGCGATGATTTGCGATTCCCTGAGCGATGCTTCGTTCGCTTTCAGAGTTTCTTCGTGCGCGGAGACCTTTAGACGCAGTTGAATGTTTTCCGATATGCTCCGGTTGGTATTCCTGATCACCATGATCATGAATCCGAGATAAAGCATTCCGGAGATCCCCATCGCTATTGACAGGCTGTCTCCGACAGCAAACAGGCGTATTGCGGCCGGCAAGATCGCCAATATAGAGAACACGATTGCGGATACCAGGTCAGCCGAATACGAAACCACCCCGCCTGCGGTCAAACCGGCCAGCATGAAGACCAGAAACATCTGATGCAGCGGATCGTCGGCTGGAAACATCATGAAGCCTGAAGAACCCCACACCGCAGCCGCAACCAGCACGCCCATTCGGAACCTGATTATTCTGACGCGTACAGCTGAATCCTCGTACACAGGCGAACGCCGATACGCAATGACCAGGATCAACCGAATGAAGGTGACCAGTCCGACCAGGGAAATCCAGACAGCAACCACGCCCGCAGCGATGACTTCGCGCTGCATATAGGCGAGTATCGCGGCGAGCATCGCACTGGCAAACAGTGATGCATTGCTTGCAGACAATAACTGTTGCAGCTGCAGGGATCGTGCTGTTGCCTTCTTGCCAAAACTGTTCATGGCTTGTGGCTCAGAGAAAATGACATTGACTTGTCTGAATTATGCCACCAAGTTGCGTTACGCCTGATGAAATCATCTGGCAATTAACGCCGGCGACACGCATGCCGGTACGGAGCGTTCGTGCACGGTCCGTGCAGGCACCCACGCGAAACACAGAGAGGCATCTGCAAATCGTTCTCGCATGCGGCATGGATCATCAAAACATTGACAGTCTGAAGCAGGGATTCCACAATCCGCTCCGAATGTGTTGGATCAGCTTCCCTACTCCAATCAGGAATATCGATTGAACCATGGACATTACGGTGACTTGAACGGCAAGAACATATCTGGAACTCGTGGTCATTATGGATAAACTGGACTCGTCGGAATTATTCAGGCTTTATCCCCGTATAGCGGTCAAGATTCGCGGATTGTGGGGTACCCGGGAATGCCGGACATTGCTGATGTCGCTGTTGAACGATTCACGTGACGGAAACAGGGCGGGCTTTCCCGTTTCGGTTGGTCAAACCATCATTGCGCTGCTCAACGCGCATGACGAGAAGTTTCCGCAATTCGACACCAAAAATGACAGTCTCGTACCCTTTACCGCAGTGCGTCCTCGGCCCGTGGCTGTAAAGCAAAAGCAAGGTAAACAAGGCTGGGGCTTCATCGGAACTTTCGCCAAATTTATCGTTATTGTCTGTATCGCCGCGGTGGCCTACAAATATTACAAGGGCGCCTGAGCTGGGCCCGGATCCCCGCTTCGGGGCGCATCATCTGCCAAATGTCGCATGAACTTTAATGCGCTTCAAGCATCGGAACCACTCCCGGGGTCTTGCTGCAATATCCCGACCAATTATTCTAGGAGAGATCATGTTAAAAGGTGTTGTGCTGGGCGTCGCACTGACAATAATTGTGGGTCTGACTGGTGGTTACCTGCTGTTGCATAGCGGACTGATTCCGGCCAACGCCGATGCAAAACCCGGCGGGCTGGAAACCTGGATGGCCGGAACTTCACTGGATGCAACGCTGGATCGTTACGCCCCCAGGGTACAGAATCCGGTGGCGCTGAACGACCAGAATCTCCTCAAGGGCGTTCGTCTTTTTGCGGAAAACTGCGCAGTCTGTCACGGTTCGGCAAAAGGGGCGGATTCGCCTTCGCCGATCGCGAAAGGCGAGTATCCAAGGCCGCCACAATTGGCGACCGATGGTGTCGAGGACGACACTGAAGGTGAGTCGTTCTGGAAGATCAAGCACGGCATACGCCTGACCGGCATGCCCTCGTTCGGCTATACACTCAAGGACGAACAGATCTGGACGCTCGCGCTGTTCCTGAAGCATATGGACAAGCTGCCCCCCCAGGTTAAACAGGTCTGGCAACAGGTACGGAACTGGCCGGTGACGTCACTGGATCAGACGGAACAGAAATAGTCTGCGGCGAAACTGCCGGCGTGGCGATTTCCTGGCTGTGGCCGTATTTATCCAAAACGCTCAAACTGTAATAGAATTGCACCCGCCTCGGGTGTAAATCAACGACGGATCAGCGGCCTTCAGGGCTGCCTGCAATGTCGCTGGCCCGCCAGCCTAATTCATCATCTCAGATTTAATCAAGCGACAAATAAATAGTGATTACCGTCAGCATCAACGGCACCACCCGGCAGCTCCCCGACTCAGCCGGCGTGTCCGTGCTTCTCGAGGAAATGGGCCTGTCCGGCAAGCGAATCGCGCTGGAACGGAACGGCGAAATCGTGCCGCGCAGCCTGTTCGCTACACAGCAATTGGCAGATGGCGATAAACTGGAAATCGTAGTGGCCGTTGGCGGAGGCTGATAGATTCATCGGCAAGATGGCTACGCTAAACAACAGGAATTTCAATGAACGACAAACTGATCATCGCAGACAAGAGCTACTCATCCCGGCTGCTGGTCGGCACCGGAAAATACAAGGACTTCGCCGAGACCAAAGCGGCGGTCGAAGCCAGCGGCGCGGAGATCATCACCATAGCGATCCGTCGCAGCAACATCGGCCAGAACCCCGGCGAACCGAGCCTGCTCGAAATCCTGCCGCCGTCGCATTACACGCTGCTGCCCAACACGGCCGGCTGCTACTCGGCGATTGACGCGGTGCGCACGCTGCGCCTGGCCCGCGAACTGCTCGACGGCCACAGCCTGGTCAAGCTGGAAGTGCTGGGCGACCCGCAATCGCTTTATCCTAACGTGGTCGAAACCATCGCTGCCGCGAAGACACTCGTTGCGGAAGGCTTCCAGGTGATGGTGTACACCTCGGACGACCCGATCATCGCGAAGCAGCTTGAAGACATCGGCTGCATCGCGATCATGCCGCTGGCCTCGCTGATCGGTTCCGGGATGGGCATCCTGAACCCGTGGAACCTGCAGCTGATCATGGAACGCGTGCAGGTTCCGGTGATTGTCGATGCGGGCGTCGGAACCGCATCGGATGCCGCGATTGCGATGGAGCTGGGCTGCGACGGCGTACTGATGAACACCGCGATCGCCGGCGCACAAAATCCGGTGTTGATGGCCTCCGCGATGAAGCAGGCTGTGGAAGCCGGCCGGTCGGCCTGTCTGGCCGGGCGCATGCCGAAAAAACTGTACAGCGCCAGCCCCAGTTCTCCGACCGCAGGGATCATCAGTTCAACGCGTTCCTGAAATATCAGTTCCCGTTGCCCGACATCCTCCCTGGCCAGGGCGAGGGGCACGAATAATGACCCGAAACCCATGACCGACACCACCGATCTTTCCAGACGCCACATCCGCAGCTACGTATTGCGGCAGGGACGAGTCTCGCCCGCGCAACAGCGCGCCTGCGAAACGCTGCTGCCGCGCTTCGGCATTGCTTATGCGGCACAGCCACTCGACCTGGAACAGGCTTTCGGCCGCCGGACGCCGAAAATCCTGGAGATCGGTTTCGGGATGGGAGACAGTACCGCGGCCATCGCGATCGCCCATCCGGAATATGATTATCTCGCGCTGGAAGTGCACACCCCCGGTGTCGGAAACCTGCTCAAGCTGATCGATACACAGCAGATATCCAATATCCGCATCATGCAGCACGATGCGGTGGAAGTGCTGCGCGACATGATTCAGGCGAATGCGCTGGACGGAGTGCATATATTCTTCCCCGATCCGTGGCACAAAGCCCGCCACAACAAGCGCCGCCTGATTCAGGGGCCGTTCATCGCACAGCTGGTGGCAAAGCTGAAGCCCGGCGGGTATATCCATGTCGCGACAGACTGGCAGGATTATGCCGAGCAGGTGCTTGCGGTGCTGACTGCGGAACCGCTGCTGGAGAATACCGCGCCGGGATACGCGCCGCGTCCGAACTACCGCCCGCTTACCAAGTTCGAGCAGCGCGGGTTACGCCTCGGACACGAAGTATGGGATATGGTGTTCCGCAGGAAATAAGCGGCGTGGCGGTGCCTGTCAGGCGCCGTCGAATTCCAGGTTGGGTGCCCGATTCAACAGCGCAGTCACCATCTCGGCGGGGGGGATCCGCTCATACAGTATCCGGTAGACGGCTTCGCAGATCGGCATCGCAACGCCGAGTCGCTGGGCAAGGCGATAAACTTCCCGCACCGTATAAACGCCCTCGGCAACATGCCCGAGTCTGTGCAGTATTTCCGGCAACTCGAGCTGCTGCACCAGCAGCAGGCCGACCTGGCGATTGCGCGAAAGATCTCCGGTACAGGTCAGGATCAGGTCTCCCACACCGGACAGTCCGCTCAGTGTCTCGGGTCGACCGCCAAGATTCAAACCTAGCCGGGTAATTTCCGCCAGCCCCCGGGTCAGCAGTGCAGCGCGCGCATTCAGCCCAAGCCCAAGCCCGTCGCTGATGCCGGCCGCGATCGCCATCACGTTCTTCACCGCCCCGCCAACTTCGACACCGACCAAATCGTTGCTCGGATAGATGCGCAGGTAGGCGTGGTGCAGCACCTGGGCGGTACTGCGCGCAAAATCCGAATCGGCAGAAGCGAGCGTCAGTGCAGTCGGAAATCCTCGTGCCACTTCCTGCGCGAAGCTGGGCCCTGACAGCACACCGGACCTGAATCCTTCGGGCAATACTTCAGCGGCGACCTGATGGGGCAACTTTGCAGTCTCCGCTTCAAACCCCTTGCACAGCCACACCACGTCGAAATGCCGCGTCAATTCCACAAGCCGCTGCAAGGCCGGACGCAACCCTGCGGTCGGCACCGCAATGATCACCAGCTCTGCGGCAGCCAATGCGGCTGGAAAATCCGCGCTCAATTCGATCGCGGCAGGCAGTTCTATGCCGGGAAGGTATTGCAGGTTATTGCGCGTGGCCTGCATTGCCGCGATCTGCTCAGCATCGCGTGCCCATAAAGTGATGCGATGATGGGCAGACAGGCTGATTGCAAGCGCTGTCCCCCAGGCTCCTGCGCCGATGATGGTGATATTCATTTAATCTGGATACCTGACATGGGCAATGCAGGCGCTGACGAGCAGCGGGATCCGGCCAGCTAGGCGCACAGCGATGCGACTGCCCGCTCCTCCGTTCATCCGGTCATCCTCCCCATACCTCGGAACTGCGCACATAGCCGATATTTCCATCCTGATGGCGCACCCTGATCCAGCCGTTGCCCGCTGAATTGATATATTCCAGCGCGACTTGCTGGCGCACCTGGAACAACCGCGCCGCCCCTCGATGGGGAGCGGCGCGGACATCTACCATAGGGAGCAGCGCAAACACGTAGCGCTTGCTGCTCAGCGCGCTTTTTTCCACCCAGTACGATCTGCCGGAGCGGTCGCGCACCTTGACCCAGCTTTCCAGCGTGACGACCTGCTCGAGCGGCATATAGCGATTCACCACGAACATTTTTTTTGCGTGGGTCGATGGTGCATCATAAAGTATCGCGCTGCTGTCGCTGACCGACACGTATTCCACCGCGTGGGCTGCACCCGCACCGAGCAGCAACGCAAAAAACACCGCAAGGCGGGATGAGCAAAAGCTTTTCATCAGTGCGTGGCAGGCGCGGTCCCGGGCTGAGGCTGCTGCTTCTGCTGCTGGTAGATCGAGTCGAAATTGACCGGGTTAAGCAGTACCGGCGAGAAACCGCCGCGCACCACCACATCGGAAACAACTTCGCGCAGATAAGGGAACAGGATGTTCGGGCACATCACCGCCAGAATCGGTTCGAGTTCTTCGGTCGGCACGTTGCGTACCTGGAAAATTCCCGCCTCCTCGACCTCGACCAGAAACATTGTATTTTCGCCGACTTTTGCAGTGACAGTCGCCTTGACCAGCACCTCGAAAAGCCCTTCCTCGATCGAAGCGGCCTGGGTATGCAGCTGAATATCGACCTGCGGACTTTCCCGAGACAGAAAGATTTTCGGTGCGTGGGGAATTTCCAGCGAGAGATCCCGGACGTAGATTTTTTCCACATTAAATACAGGCTGGTTTTTTTCTGCTGCTGCTGCTTCGCTCATTTCGGTATCCTTGAATGTAATTGGGGGATCAGGATTTCGCCAGCAGCGTATCGAGACCGCCATCCTGGTCAAGCTCTGCCAGATCGTCGAAACCTCCCACATGTACCCCGTTGATGAAAATCTGCGGAACGCTGCGCCGACCGGTCTTCTCGATCATCGCGTCGCGCAATTCAGGTTGCAGATCGACGCGGATCTTTTCGATTTCACTGACACCCTTGCGGTTCAGCAGTTTCTCGGCACGAACACAATAGGGGCAAAACTCGGTGCAATACATCTGAACGGCCATGGCTATTTCTCCAGTGGCAAATGGTTTTTTTGCCAGGCAAGCACACCGCCGGCAAGATTGTAGGCCTGAGAGAATCCCTGCTTTGCCAGCAAAAAGCACGCAGTGCCGGAACGATTCCCGCTTCGACATACCACCACGATGGGTTGGTCCTTGTATTTTTCCAGTTCGCCCATGCGCTCCTTGAGCTTGCCCAGCGGGATGAATTTCGAGTTAAGCACGTGCCCTGCGTCGTATTCGCTCCGCTCACGCACATCCAGCACGATTGCATCCTTGTGGTTGATCAGCTGCAATGCACCGGAGGTGTCCACCTCCTTCACTCCGCGAAAACGGTTTCCGAAAAACGACCACAACAGCATGGCGCCGCTGATGAATGCGATCGTGATGGGAAGAATATTACTGATGACGAACTGCACTGGCATGCTCCTTTTCTTTTTGATCCGCAAATTCTAACAGAGCCGAAAAATGGGCGGGGTCCTTCTCCGCCAGATCCGTCAGGAATTGATGCGCCTTCGCATCCCCCGGATACGACCAGACGGCCTGTTCCCACAGCTGTTCGGCCTGGGCCAGGTGTCCGCCCTGGGCCAGGAAAATCGCCTGACGATAAACCACCGGCGCAATCGGCAGGAAGCGCACCACGTTGTCGCCGAGAGCGATCTTTTGCTCGATGCGGTCGTCATTCAATTCGGTGTAAGTAAACATGTACATTTCCGCGTAGGGCGACAATAGCGGCTGGTTGTATGCCGCGATCAGACCGGAACGGATAAGCGGGAAAGTCGATGCAATATTTGCGGAAGCCGATCGCAGCGCAAGGGTGTTTTTCAAATGCTGATAGCCGCTGCGCAACTGCAGCAGCATCACCAGACCGAGCAGAAGAATGGCTAACGTCGCCAGGCGGCCGATATTGCGCAATTCAAGACGGTAGTGCTTTTCATCAAATGCACCCAGCAGGACTGCCGCGACGCCGATGAAGTAGGCATACCACAGCGGGTATTCGAGCAGGCTGTGGATGGCCAGCACACCCAGCATTGAATAACCCCACCAATGCGCCCCGCTGAATGTTACACGCCGGATGCCGTGCAGCCAGATCCCCAGCGGGACCAGCAATGCCAGCAAACCCGGTATGCCGGCAACCGCAGCCATCTGAAAAACCAGGTTATGCGCGTTGTTGTACAAACCTGAAATATTGGTCGCCTTCAGCTGCGGCAGCAACTGGAAGTGATGCCAGGCGAATTGCCCGAAGCCGATTCCCAGCAACGGGTTCTGGATAAACATCAGAAATGCCTCGTGCCACAAGTACAGGCGGATGCTGCCGCCGGTATCCCCGCCCCCGTTAGAGGCCAGCAGCCTCTGCACGGTGTTTGTACCGTGTCCAGCCCCTGCCATGAAGTGCATCTGCACCAGCAGGTGCATCAGTCCGAACCCGACAACCAGCAGCGCGCTGTAGCGCAGCAACGGTTTCATGCTCGTCTCGCGCCGCGCCATCCACCACGCGACAAAGATCATCAGCACAAGATATAGCCAGGTGCTGCGCGAACCGCTCAGCGTCATCGCAAACAGCAACGGCATTGACAGCAAGATCGCATAAACCGGTCTGATCATGCGTTGCTGGAACAGCAAACCCAGCGAGGCCAAACCCAGCGCGATGTAATCGGCGAAGTGGTTGGGCTGTGCAAGATTTCCGTATATGCCGCCCGCAAGATCCCGTGCAATCACCGGGTCAAGGAAGGTATGCCACTGGAAATGCTGCAACACGCCGATCAAGGCATTCAGTTCCGCGCCGGTCAGCAGGAATATCGCCAGGGCCGGCGCCAGTCTTTCCAGCCCGAAGTATTCGCGCAACCGGGCGCCCAGCACCATCAATAAGGCTGCAAACAGGAAATACAGCGCATATAGCAATGCCTGGTTGAAATAAGCGACTTTGCCCAGCACCAATTGCAGCAGCAGCACTACGATCATCGCTGCAGGAAGCTGCGCAATGCGGGGAATCTCGGCGCGTTGCCAGAACTCGCGGCCGACCAGCAGAGTAAGCGCGAGCACCCCCAGAATCGCGCTCCACCATTCCTGGTCAAACGAAGTTAGTGGATTTTCATGGCGATAATGCAGAAATGGAAAAGACCACATCAACCCGACCAGAATCAGGCTGATGCGCGCCCAAAGATTGCCTGACGGTCGGTTGGACAGGGAGGGTTTGTTCAGCACGAACCGCTTTTTACGCCGAACTTGGCAAGAATATTGTTCAGAGGACAAAACCGGGTGAAGCCGCTCTGGAACAGGTTCAATCCGACAAAGGCGGTGAAGAACAGAAAGTATTTGCTCACAAACACCGGACTGGCCTCGGCGCCCAGCGCCAGTGAAAGCATTACAAACGAACCTGCGACAATACGGACGATGCGTTCTGAATTCATGAGTTGAAGCTCCTTGAGGTTATAAATGGATCGGATTTTACTGGAATTTTTTGTAAAGCGTTGTTGCGTAATACAGTACTGCCAGTGTCAGCATGGTGAATAACCAGTATGCCGAACATCAATGAAATGGCCAAGCCATTGAATATCGGGGCTTCCGACATGAACAATGCACCCGGCAGCACCGGACCAAAATTTATATCGCTTTTCAATGCACTTACCCGCAATGAATCAGCAATATCATAATTTGCTAATATATCATAGAAACCGCTTTCCGGTATCGCCCCCATCCTTTTCAAGCATTTGTTTAATTAGACTGTACGGAATACCGGATATTCGGCTGATTCGCACCGGAAACCGGGGCAGACTCCTATTCAGGCCGAATTCAGATTGCGCGAATTGCCGCGCAACTCTCGCTGACCAGCGCCGGGCCGCGATAGATCAGACCGCTGTATAACTGCACCAGCGATGCGCCTGCCCGGATTTTTTCTGCGGCATCCGGGCCGCTCAGGATACCTCCCGCGCCGATGATCGGTACAGCACCCTGCAAATCGGCGGCGAGTTGGTGGATAACGGCAGTGGATTTGTCGCGTAGCGGGGCGCCGCTCAGGCCCCCGATTTCAGAGCCATGCGGCAGGTTTTCAACACCCTCGCGCGACAGCGTGGTGTTGGTCGCGATCACGCCATCGATCCGGTGCCGCATCAGCAGCCCGGCAATCCGGGCAATTTGCCCGGTTTCGATGTCCGGGGCGATCTTCAGTGCAATCGGCACATATTTGCCGTGTTTATCTGACAGCACCTGCTGTTCGTTCTTGATCCGGATCAGCAAATCATTCAGCGCGTCTTCCTCCTGCAGCTGCCGCAGATTTTTGGTGTTGGGCGAGGAGATGTTCACGGTGATGTAACTGGCTTGTGCGTAAACCTTGCGCAGGCAAACCAGATAGTCGTCAGCCGCATTCGCAATCGCCGTGCTTGCGTTTTTTCCGATGTTAATGCCTAGTATGCCGCGATAATCGGCGCGCTTGACGTTCTCGACCAACCTGTCCACACCTTCATTGTTGAAACCCATGCGATTGATGATCGCGCCGGCCAGCGGCAGGCGGAACAGGCGCGGCTTCGGATTGCCGGGCTGGGGCAGCGGGGTGACTGTGCCGATTTCGATGAAACCGAAACCGAGTGCCGCCAGCCCGTCGATGTATTCGCCGTTCTTGTCGAGGCCTGCGGCGAGACCGACCGGGTTCGGGAAATCCAGTCCCATCACCGAGCGCGGGTCACTGGCCGGATGTCGCCCGATGGTGCTGCCCAGGCCCAGTGAACTCACCAGATTAAGGCTGGCAAGGGTAATATGGTGCGCCGTTTCAGGCTCGAGACGGAACAACGCGGAACGCAACATGCGATACATGGCTAGCCTTCCCTGCCGGGAGTGCAGATTATTTTCATGTAGCGTCCCGATCGCAGTCCGCAGCGTCTAGCCCAACCCGTTCCGAACCTTCAGGGATAACGGAAGAGTTGTTAGCCGCCGGCTTGGCAAGCAGTCGCCATTCGCCGTCCAGCAGGCCTTGTGCGGGCTGATACTGGGTCTTGTAAGCCATCTTTTGGCTGTTTTCGATCCAGTAGCCCAGATAGACGAAATCGAGATCCAGTTTCCGGCATAACTCTATTTGCCATAGCACGTTGTAAATCCCAAAACAGGCACGGGGCAGATCCGGTTCGAAGAAGGTATACACCGAAGACAGGCCGTCACTGAGCAGGTCGATCACACTGACCATGCGCAGCAAACCCTGGTCGCGGAATTCGACCAGCACTGAATCGACATGGCTCAGCAACAGGAAATTCTGGTATGACTCGTGGTCATCCTTGTCCATGCCGCCGTCTTTGTGCCGGCTACGCTGATAGCGCTGATAGAGTTCGTAATATTCTGCCTTGTCCTTTAGCGGATGGAGCGTGGCCTCAAGTTGCGCATGCTGCTTCCATGCGCGACGCTGTGAGCGATTTGCGGTGAACTGCTTTGCCATGATGCGCAGCGGAACACAGGCGCGGCAGCTATCGCAATATGGCCGGTAGGTATAGGAGCCGCTGCGGCGGAAGCCGCGCTGCACCAGTTCAGAATATACCGGCGTGCTGATCAGCAAAGCAGGCGTGGCAACCTGAGAACGCGCCTGCAGATCTGCAAGGTAGCTGCACGGATAGGGCGCGGTCAGATAATAATGCAGCGCAGAAATCGGAATGTCGTTAAGCAGGCTCATCTAAACAGATCGCGATCAAATTGCCAGGCCGTCTGGTGGCCCGGGGAAAACCTTTCGTTTGCCGGCGTACAGTGTATCAATTCTTTCAGCCTTGCAATAAATTCACTACGAGGAATTTCCCTGGCGCCGAGGGACGCAAGATGGGGCGTGTTCATCTGGCAATCGATCATACCAAACTGCCAGCGTTCCAGTTGTCTGGCGAGATGGGCCAGTGCGATCTTGGACGCGTTGCTGGCGAGGCTGAACATAGATTCCCCGTAGAACATCCTGCCGATGCTGACGCCATAGAGACCGCCCACCAGCCTGTCTCCCTCCCAGGTCTCCACCGAATGTGCATACCCCATCCGGTGCAATTCGCAATAAGCGGCTATCATGTCTTCGCCTATCCAGGTCCCGGACTGCGCTTCACGCGGCGCGGCACAGCAACGCATTACCTGTTCAAACGACGTATCGCAGCGCACTTCAATGGCGCCATTGCGCAAAGTTCTGGAGAGCGACCTGGAAATCCTGAACTCACTGGGGATCAGCACCATACGCGGGTCCGGACTCCACCACAGCACCGGCTCGCCTGGATTGAACCACGGGAATATCCCCTGGCAATATGCTTCCAGCACCCTATGAGCATTCAGCTCGCCGCCTGCAGCCAGCAAACCATTCGGTGATACAAGCGCGGATTCAACCGGCGGGAAAGGGGTATCGCGTGCCAACCATGGAATCATCATTGCTCCCCAAACATCTGGTCTTTGAAGGTAATTTGTGGTTATATTGCCATGCATAATTGAATTGGGCTTAAGGGGCAGCGAATGTTATCGGTGATATTTGGGAAGAAGTCTGATCATCCCCTGGCGGATATCAAATCCGCACAGGCTTTGCTCGAAAATCTTCCCAAAAATGACGCATACAAGTCTCTGATGGAGTTGACGGACCTGGTTGAGTCGGTGACCGAACAGTACGACTTCAAGATCGACCACCAGTTTGCCGTGCTGCGCATGATAGACGAAGCTGCCCTGCCCTATGCACGGAAACTGTCCCGCGAATATTTTACACCGTTCGAAATCAACAAATTTCAGGAAAACCGTCTCTGGTCGCTGCTGGTCAATTATTATCGCCACTCTTCGAATGCCTATCTCGATGTGTTCAATCGCTTCTGCAACGCCGACAAGGGCAGCAGCACCATCCGGATTCAAGTCCCCCTGCTTACCGCGAGAGGTATATACGCGCTGATCTGCAAACTGAAATTCATCAGCGCCCGCTATGGGCAGGTCGACAAAGATATCTGGGCCAATCTGGCACTGCTGTATAAACATGCCGAACAACTGCAATATCTGGATACGCAGGTGAAACTGTATCCCGTGATGCCGGGCAAAACCTCGGTAAAATGCGAGATGGGGGGCTTGATGGTCTGGTACGACAGCGGATTGAGCACGTTGAGCCCGTTATACATTCATCTGGTTGAGCGCATCGTCGCGAATTATTGTTCGGACATAGATATACGCCCGGAAGTAGACAGGGATTCCCGGCTCTGCTTCAACCTGAGCAGCCCCGTCGAACCGACCAGGATCAACATGGACGCCACGACACATCCGGCCCTGCGTTTCATCTGCATGCCGGCGCTGCAGGGCAGGATGGAAGAACTGATGAAGATACTGAAAAAGAATATTGTTCCTGACGGCCTTGCCCTGGGTGGAAACTATGAGGCAGAAGTCGTCAGGAATGCGGTCCAGCACCTCCTGACCTATCTGGTCGCACCCCCGGTGAGGCGCAATGCCCGGCGCATGGCAAATGTTACCCTGAATGTGGTTAACGGGTTTGACCAGGTGGTTGGGCACTCGAATCCGGCCCAGTATAACCTTGGCAGTCCAGCTTCCTGGGTCACCGAGGAAATCAGTGTCGGAGGCTTCAGCAGCGCCCTGCCCCCCGGAAGCGATGGGGTCGGCATTGGCAGTCTGCTCGGGATACAGCCCGAAGGCGTGTCCCATTGGGGGGTGGCGGTGGTACGTCGGCTGTTGCGCGATGAAGCGAACCAGATGCACGCGGGCGCGGAAATTCTTGCCAACAACGTCGCCTGCGTAAACCTCAGCTTCAACGGCAGCGGGCCCGGCTATGAACAGACGGCACTCTGGCTTTATCCCAAACAGGGAGAATTGTCCGGCGGGACTCAGTTATTGCTGATGAAGGCGGACACTTTTTCTTCCACTCAGAGCCTGAAAGTTCAACTGGATAATAAAAATTACCTGCTGATTCCCAGCGGATTGAAGGAACAAGGGCTTGATTATGACCTGGCAAAATTCAAGGTCATCGAACAGGAAACCGACACAGAATCCGTAATTTGACCGGTCAGGCTGATCGCCCCTGCATTGTTTCCTGGCGGATTTGGCGAGTCAGCCAATCACCGATATCGCGCAGCTCTTCATCGCACACCGAATGCGGCATGGGGTATTCATGCCATTCAACTGTATAACCCAGTCGCAACAGCGCATCCCTTGAGTTCTGCCCCAGTGCGCAGGGTATCACCGGATCGCTGCGTCCGTGTGCCATGAATATCGGCGTATTCCGGGTTGCTGCCAGCGCCTCGCCAGCCGCGCTGTCGGCCAGTGGGAGATAGGTCGACAGCGCCAGCACTCCTCCAAGCGCAACGGTCTGGCGCATTGCGGTATGCAGCGCCACGGCGCCCCCCTGTGAAAAGCCCGCCAGATAGATGTTCTCCTGCGCAATGCCCTGTTCCACTTCCAGGGCGACCAGTTCCTCGATCAGGGATTGCGACGCGCGTATACCGTCCGCGTCCTGCCTGGCTTCGATATCCGGAGCGGCGATGTCGTACCATGCCCGCA
This sequence comes from Gallionella sp., assembly GCA_022340615.1. GTDB lineage: Bacteria > Pseudomonadota > Gammaproteobacteria > Burkholderiales > Gallionellaceae > Gallionella. Next base: position 25,814 of record JAJDNO010000061.1, read on the forward strand.
TCACCATTCCGCCATTGATGGTTACCGGCAACAGTGGCGCATCGGGAAAGATGTAGCGCACCGGAACCGGCAGCTGCAGCTGGTCCGCGATGGGCGCGAAATCCGAGCCGTCCGCGCCCAGCCCATGCAGCCAGACGATGCTGTGCCTCGGATTACTGCCCGATTCGTAGGTGCGATGCGAAAGCGTGGTGCGCATACGGATGGTTATTCCTGCTCGGGAATGATCTCGCGCAGCACCTGGAATATCTCGCGATAATTCTTCGGCGGCTTTTGCATCTCCAATTCCCGTTGTGCGTTGCGTATCAGCGCACGCAGTCGTTGCGCATCGGCCTGTGGATAGTCAGATAGCAATTCGGTAAGCGCGTCATCGCTCTGCAGCAGCCGGTCGCGCCAGCGTTCCAGACGGTGCATGTAGGCGACATGATGTTGCGACTTTCCCTTCCAAGCATCCAGTTTGGCGAGTATCGGTGCCGGATCGATATCGCGCATCAGTTTGCCGATGTACTGGATCTGGCGGCGCTGCGCACCGAACTTGTTGATGCTCTTCATTTCGCGCAGCGCGTCCCGCAGGTTGTCGGGAATGTCCAGCTGGGCGATCTGATCCCTGCCCAGTTCGGTCAATTCCTTGCCGAGATCGCGCAACTCGTGCATCTGCTTCTTGATTCTGGTTTTGCTGGGCGGCAGTTCTTCCACTACATCGTCCGCTGCATGCTGGCTGTGCAGACCGCGGCCGCGGGAACTGTCCGCATTGCGCGATTCATGACGTGCATGCGGCCGGATGACTTCTACGCCGTCGTCGTCGTGCTCGTCGTCTCCGAGATCGACATGCAGCGGCTGGTTTTCGCCGCGGTCTTTGTGGTGTGTATTCATGATTGTTGGGATGACCGGGGTTAATGTGCCGGAGGGATGCTGCTATGATAGCGCTTTTCGCAGATCAACCGCTGAGCTTATGAATACTCTGGCCTCTCCAGCACCCCGCTTTACCCACCCGACCGACGCATTGCGCAGCATCGCGCAGGACATGCTGGATTATGCGAAGCAACGGGGTGCATCCGCAGCATCCGTGGACGTCTCAGAAGGTTTCGGGCAAAGCGTCACGGTGCGCCATGGCGCGGTTGAGACCATCGAATACAACCGCGACAAGGGCCTGGCCGTTACCATCTACATCGGGCAGCAGCGCGGCAATGCCAGCACTTCGGATTTCTCGCCCGGTGCAATGCGCGACACAGTGGATGCGGCCCTTTCGATCGCACGATATACCGCAAAGGACGACTGCTCGGGACTGCCCGATGCCGACATGCTGGCGCACAATTGCAAGGATATGGACCTGTATCACCCCTGGCACCTGCCGGTCGATGCGGCAATTTCGTTGGCGCAGCAGTGCGAGCAGGCGGCGCTGGATACCGATCCACGCATCGGCAATTCGGAGGGCGCCACCGTCAACCTGCACGAGGCGCAATTCGTTTCAGCCAACAGCCTGGGTTTCATCGGCGGCTTCCCCAGTTCGCGCCACAGCCTCAGCTGCGCCGTGATCGCCGGCCAGGATGACGCCATGGAGCGCGATTACTGGTACGCCGTCGCGCGCGATTCTGCAGAGCTTCCCGGGGCACAGCAGATCGGACGCATTGCCGCGGAGCGTACGGTACGCCGATTGAATGCGCGCCAGATCAGCACCATGCAGGTTCCGGTATTGTTCGAGGCGCCGATAGCGTCCAGCTTGCTGGGCAGCTTTGTCAATGCGGTGAGCGGTGGCAATCTGTACCGCAAATCTTCATTCCTGCTCGATCAGCTCGACAAGCCCGTTTTCTCCGACCACATCAACATCACCGATGTGCCGGATATCCCGAAAGGACTTGCTTCGAGTCCTTTCGACAATGAAGGCGTGCAAACCCGGCGTCGCGTGATCGTCGAAAACGGCGTATTGCGCGGTTATTTTCTCGGCAGCTACTCGGCACGCAAACTGGGCTTGCGTTCCACCGGCAATGCCGGCGGCAACCACAACCTTATCCTGCAATCGGGATCTCTGGATTTCAAAGGCCTGCTGAAATCCATGACGCGCGGACTGCTGGTGACGGAATTACTTGGCCAGGGAATCAACCCCGTGACCGGGGATTATTCGCGCGGTGCAGCGGGTTTCTGGGTCGAAGACGGGGAAATCCAGTATCCGGTGCAGGAAATCACCATTGCCGGCAATCTTAAAGACATGTTCCGCAACATCTCCGCGGTCGGCAACGACGTGCTGGTGCAGGGATCCCGGCAATGCGGATCGATACTGGTTGAAGGAATGACCGTCGCAGGAAGCTGAATCCGGCGCGGTGAAGGGTTGCCTGGTTGTCTGCGGCTCACTCACATGGCGAACCGCGGAGCAGCTAGGCCGCTACCGTCATAGATCCAGCTTGTGGATCGCCACGAAATCGGCAATCTTCTGCAGCAACTCGTCTTCCTGGTATGGCTTGCCCAGATAGGTGTTGACGCCCAGTTGCATCGCATATTCGCGGTGCTTGTTGGCGGTACGGGAAGTGATCATGATGATAGGAAGATTTTCCGTTTCAGGAACGCGGCGCAACTCCCTCACCAGCGCAAACCCGTCCATGCGCGGCATTTCGATGTCCAGTATCATCACGTCCGGCGTGGACTCCTGCATTTTCTCCAGCGCATCCACGCCGTCTGTCGCGGTCATTACCTGATAGCCGGCGCGGTTCAGAATGCGCGAAGTGATCTTGCGCACGGTGAGCGAGTCGTCTACTACCATGATCAAAGGCGAGGTATTGAGCTGTTTGTGGCCGGCCATAGCCTGCATACTGCCACCGCGAATACGCTGCGCAAATTGTACCGGGTTCAGGATCAGCACCACCTTGCCATCACCCTGCACAGTCGCGCCTGCTATACCAGGCAGACGCGCCAGTTGCGGCCCGATATTCTTGACCATGGCTTCCTGATTGCCCAGCAACGCATCGACCGTCAGCGCGATCCGCTGCGTTCCGCTTCGCAACAGCAGCACCATATTGCGCAGCTGATTTTCCTGAACCACCTCCATATTGCCCAGCAAGTGCGGCAAGTAGTGTAGCGGGTAGGAGTTTTCCTGCCATTCGATGTGTTGTTCTTCATGCAGCAATTCCATTTCTGCGGGCTTTACCTGCCTGACCTGTTCCACCAGGGTGGATGGAATCGCATAAATCTGATCACCGGCGCTAACCATCAGGACTTGCGTGACCGCCAGTGTGAGCGGCAGGTAAATCAGGAACTGGGTACCCTGTCCGCGCTTCGAACTGACTTCAATACGTCCGCCCAGCGAAGATATTTCGCTGCGCACCACGTCCATGCCGATGCCTCGGCCGGCAATTTCGGTAATTTCGCCTGCAGTGGAGAGACCGGGAGTGAATATCAGTTGTGCCAGCTGATCGTCACTGACCAGTTCATCGTTGCGTATTGAACCGCTGGCGACCGCCTTTTGGCGCAACTTTGTGAAATTCAGGCCCGCACCGTCATCGCTGAACTCGAATACAACTTCGTTTCCCTCCTGGTGCACGCTCAGACGAATCTCCCCGATCGGCAGCTTGCCGCTTTTCACACGCTGTTCTTCGCTTTCCAGGCCATGCACGATGGAATTCCGCAGCAGATGCTCGAATGGCGCCACCATTTTTTCCAGCACGCTGCGGTCCAGCTCTACAGTGGTACCCTGCAATTCAAGGTTGGCACGCTTGTTCAGCTCCTTGCCGGTTTGACGCACGATGCGATACAACCGGTCGGTAATGCTGTTGAACGACACCATGCGCACATTCATCAACCCCTGTTGCAGATCCTTGTTGATTCGGTTCTGCACCAGCATCACCGCAGCTGTCTGGTCCAGGTTCTGCAGCATTGATTGCTGGATGGTATGCACGTCATGCACGCTTTCATTCATGAAGCGGGTCAATTCCTGCAAGCGGGTAAAGCGGTCGAACTCGAGCGGATCGAACAACTCTGAATTGTCCTTGGCCAGCATTACGCGCGCCTGCATCTGGCTTTCCGCCTGAATTTCAACCTCGCGCAGTTGCTGGCGCAAACGCACAACGCTGGTCGTCAACTCCAGCAGATCCTCCTTCAGAACGCGCATTTCGGTTTCCATGCGCGAGCGTGCCACGCTGATTTCACCGGCTTCATTAACCAGTCTGTCCACCACTTCGGCGCGCACACGCAGCATATTGCCCAGCCCGGCAGAGCCGGCCTCAGGCGCCCGCCGGTCGGTCCTGCGCTCCACGCCGGCGATCTGGTCTGAATCGCGTCGTCCGGTCGGAACCGGTCCGGGTTCTTTTGCCGGTTTGCCGTCACGCAATTCCTTGAGCAGGGACATGATATGGTCGAAATCGTTTTCCAGGCCATCCCAGTAACCTGCTTCAGCGCTAAGCTCGTCTGCCGCCAGCACACGGTCTTCCATTTCGTGTGCAATTTCACCGATGCGCATCGCACCGACCATGCGCGCACTGCCCTTAATGGTATGCAGCAACCGTTTCAATATTGGAACCTGTTTCTGGTCATGCGGCGGTTCACGCCATACACGCAGTCTTTCGCTGATCTGGGGACACAGGTCTTCGGCTTCCTCGAGAAACACCGGCAGCAGTTGCGCATCAACGTCATCAAACACGGCCGGTTTAGCGGCCCCGTCTGCAGCCGGTTCTGCCTCAAATGCTTCCTCAAGAAGATTCTCAGCCGGTTTCTGCGGTTCAGCAATCGCGGCGAGCAGCGGGTCGTAATCAGCCAGGCGCACCGGCTTGCCGATATCCTCGGACATAGCGGATAGGTCTGGGACTGCCTGCTGCTCGGCTGCTGGAGACTGATCCGGAACGACTTTCTGCTCGGGTGCCGGGGTTTGATCAGAATCGGTTTGTTGCCCGGGAAGGAATTCAGATGGCAGCACCAGATCCGCAAGATCCGTCGCTGACTCCTCTCCGGCCGGCTCTTCAACAACTTCCGTGAAATTATCACGGTCGGATACCAGCTGGCCAACCAGATCGCCGCGCAGCTGCGGAACCTGCTTCTGACAAACGTTCTGCACCATTTCGTCCAGCGCGTTCACGGCCTGATCAAGCATCTGCAGCTGGCTCTCGCTCAGCGTGAATATTTTTTCCAAGCGCGCATGCAGCCAGCTTTCCAGTGCGTAGGCAAGTTCAACCACTGCAGCGAATCCCATGGTACGGCTCACTCCAGCCAGCGTGTGTGCGGCACGCATGAAATCATATTGCACCATCGGTGGTTCTGCAGTGCGCAACTCGTCAAGCTGTTGATGCAGTACCGTTACATTCTGCTTGACCTCGGCACTGGCAATACTGAACAACACCGGGGAATGCAGGGTTGCATCGCCTTCAGCAGCCGAATTATCCCCAACAGCCTTGGCAGGAGGTGTTTCCATATTCTGAGCAAGGCTTGCCCCTGCAACCGGCAATTCGACGGCTGGCGCGGCGGGTTGCTGGATCTCGGTATCCAGTCCGTCCTCGATCTGCTGCGCGGACGCGATCAGGTCTTCTGCTTCGATGGTGACCGCCCCCTGTTTGCTGAGCGTATCGACCCATCCGACGAAAGACTTTATCGTCGTTCTGATGAAACTCAGCAGGCCTGGCGTAGCGGTTTTGTTGTACTGCAGCCATTTGTTCATGGCACGCTCGACACACCACGCAACTTCGCCCAGATCGGCCAGCCCGACCATGCGTCCGCTGCCCTTGAGTGTATGAAAACCACGCCTTATCGCCACCAGGGGTTCGTGGCTGTCCGGATGCAACTGGCAAGTATCAAGATTTCTCATCATGGTTGAGAGAACTTCCTGCGCTTCCTCCAGGAATATCGCGAGCAATTCCTGGTCTTCCTCGGATCGATGCGGCATTTCGAGGGACACTTGCGGAGGCTCGACCGGCGCAATTTCCAGCGCAACGGGTTCGGCGGCCTGATCAACGGGAACGACGAACTCCAATGGTTCAGCGGCCTCCCCGGCCGATTCAGCTTCTGGCAGTACCGGCTCAACGAGCTGGGCAGACTTGTCCGCCTCAGTCTCCTGGGGCACATTGCGCCCGAGCATCCCGTCCAATACCGCCTGAAGGCCTGCAACATCGGTTGGCTGCCCGTGCGTCAAACGCAGCAGGTAATCTTCCATCGCACTGATCGCATCGGCCAGCGCAAGCTTTTCTTCCGGTTTTGGCGCTTCGCCGCCCTGCGCGAATCGACCTACCTTTTCCTGTATCGATGCCAGCAATCGTTCTGCATCCTGCAGGAATGAAATACGCAAACCGCCCTGTATCTGGTTCAGCAAACGCAACAATTCGGGCAATTCTTCACGCCCGACCACATTGTTGAAAAATGCGTTCAGACCCTGCTCCACCTGCTGCAGATTAACTGCCATTTCACTTGCGAGCGAGACCATCACCTCGCCTGGCTGTTCCATCCGGTAATGGAGTTCGACCAGTTCAGCCAGCCGTTTCGTGTCTTCCGGTTTCTGCTTTACAGCGGCCTGCATGCGCTCGACCAGGATGCGTGCCTGTTCCTGGAAGCCCCCGCCAATGCGCCGGTAATTCTCTATACCGCTACCCAGAAGCAGCAACGCCATCGCCATATCGATGGCAATGGGCCGGGCGTGCTCGGGAGAAGTCGCGTATTGCGACAGCGTCTGAATCTGCTTGGCGAGATACTGAAGGACATCTCGGTCAAGCTTGTCGCTCTGCAGTGAAATCTGCTCGACCTGCTTGCTGAATTTCTCGCATGCTTCCGCATCGCCCTGCGCGCATTGCTCCCAGTATTCTTCAGCTTCGCTCAATTGATCGCGCATGGCGCCGAGCATCTGTTCCACTTCACCTGGAGACAGCGCCGATTGTTCGGGGAGGTACTGGTCGAGCGAGTAAACCTGCTTGATCGCTTCGACGTGCTCACTCACGACATGGCTGTTTCCAATCAGATAGAGCATTTCGTTCATTACCGGAACGATGTCGACTGAATTTCCGTCGATGATCGCGCGCAGATGCTGGTCGATGCGGCTCAGCAACTTGCGTACATTCATTTCCGGAGGCAAGCCATCCAGTTTGACACAATCGAGCAATCCATAGCCCACCCACCAGAATGCTCGACTCTGTTCCTGCGGCAAACTGCGCAACACCCCTTCAAGAGCCTGCTGCATCAGCTGTGTGGAGCCCGCAGTATCTTCCTGGCGCAGCCATTTCAACAGACCCTGCTGATATTGGCTGCGCAACATTTTGATATTCGCGACACCGCCGTTCTGGACGGGCAGGCTCAACACCTGGCTGGGCAACTGCACACCAAGATCGGGATGGAACAAATCCAGTTCGAATGACATTTCCAGGCCGCGCAGTTGCTGCAGTTCCTGGTATTGGGGAAACAGGCGCAACGAGACGTTTTCCGCACCATTGGCCACCGAATCCAGGTAGTGGGTAATCGCAAACGTGGCACGATGCAACACGTCGCGATGCATTGCCGAAATCTGGTCGGGATTCGTTGCGAGCTCACCGAGTGTGAGCTCCAGTTCTGCACAAAATGCTGCGGCGCCAACCAGTCCGACCATCTTCAACACACCCTGCAAACTATGCAGCCCGGCGCGTGCAGCTTCCAGCCCCGCCGCATTATTCGCCGGTGCGGCAAGATACTTCTCAATCTGCGCGCCAATGTCTGCCAGCGTGCTGTCGATGCCGGGTTTCACCGCGGGAAGCATGTTGCGATCAAATTGTGCGCTATTGCTCATCTAGGGTCGTTTTGTGCGGGTCAGCCGGAATTACAGCTTGAAGCCGGCTACCGAGCCTCTCAGGTCCTTTGCCAGGGCGTTCAACTGCCCAATGGAATTGGAAGTCAATCGCGTACCTTCAGTGGTTTGCACGGTAATTTTAAGTATATCCTCCATAACGCTTGCAACTTCACTGGCCATATCGGTTTGCACCTGGGTTGATGTCGAAATACTGTTGATCAGTTCCGCCAGCTCATTGGACACCTGCTGAATTTCCCGCAGCGACTGGCCCGCCTCATCGGAAAGCTTGGCGCCTTCCACCACGCCCAGCGTGCTCTTCTCCATCGCCGCCACTGCGTCATGGGTATCGCCTTGAATGGTTTTCACCAGCGCACCGATCTGTTTGGTCGCCTCGGCTGAACGTTCAGCCAGACGCTGCACTTCTTCCGCAACCACCGAGAATCCGCGTCCGGCCTCGCCGGCCGATGCCGCCTGGATCGCCGCATTCAGCGCCAGAACGTTGGTCTGTTCGGTAATATCCGAAATCAGGTCCACGATTTCACCGATCTCCTGCGAACTTTCACCCAGCCGCTTGATGCGCTTCGAAGTTTCCTGGATCTGTTCGCGTATGCCATCCATACCGCTGATCGTATTGCGCACCGCCAGCGTACCCTTTTCGGTCACGGCCAGGGTACGGCGCGCCACTTCCGCCGACTTGGCCGCACTGGAGTCCACCTCCTTCACGGATTTGGTGATCAACTCCACCGCCTCCCCGGCATTCTTGATTTCTTTCGCCTGCTTCTGGGTGGCATCCAGCAGCCCCCTGGAAATGTCCTCGGTGTTTTTGGTGGCCTTGCCCATCTGCTCCACCGCGGCAATAATCCGCGACACCAGTTTGCGGAATTCCTCTGTGGTGTAGTTCAGCGAGTCAGCGATCGCACCGGTAACGTCTTCCGTAACGGTTGCTCGAACTGTCAAATCTCCGTCGGCCAGGTCGCCCATTTCGTTCATCAGCCGCAGAATCGCGTTCTGGTTCTGGCTATTGATGCGAGCCGCTTCTTCGGCACGGCGGCGAGAATCGTCAACGTAGGCCTTAACGGTCAGAAGCAGCGACAGCAGCAGCAGCAGGCCAAAGCCGAAGGCGATCTTGGTCACAATCCGCGAGGTTGACTGGTATGCGTCCACCAGACTCTGCGCGCCGGCCAACAGCGAGTCGGAATCATCCACGATCGCCTTGGCCGCGTTCTTCGCAGCCACCAGGTTACGCACCTGCGATACCAGAATTTCAACGCTACTGCGGGTGGTGACAAGCAAATCGTTGGCAGTCGCCACATTTTCATTCTTCGCTGGAAGTGCGGCCAAGCTGTCTTCAGCGGCGTTCAGGTCGATCGCGACCTGAGCCACCTCTTCAATCGACACGTCCACTCCCAGCAGCCTGCCGGCATCCTGGCCGATACGCTCAATATCCAATGCAAAGCTCGTTGCCTGCTGCTTTTGGGCGCCCTTGAAACTTTCAATCATCTTTTGCGTCAGGCCACGAAAATCGGTTCTAACCGAGTCAATTGCCGACAAGGTAACCGCAAGGGTCACCAGTCCGGCGCGGCCGTCCTGAAGGGTTTTCACATCCGCAAGGGTTTTGTCTGCTTTCTTGATGAACGCGTCTAGCACGACTCGCGGTGCGCCCTTGGTGGCGGGCAGCGAACCTTCGCCCTTGTCAAGATTGGTCAGAATAGTGGTCATGCTCGCCCTGCTGTCTTCCAGCGCATCAAATGCATCGGAGTTCCCTGACAAGGCTTGCTGCGCATCTTTGGCAAGCCGCTGCGACAGCATCAGCAAACGGCTGGATTCACTCACGTAACGCACGGTATTGCTATCCGCTCGGTTACTCATATAGGCAGCAATCGCTGTCAATACAAACAAGATTGTTGCGATCACGCCGAATTGCTTCAGCTTTGATTTGGCCAATACCGGTTTAGCTGCCATGTTATTGCTCTCCCTTGGGGAATTTCCTGAAAAAACGAAACGCTATATCCCTGCCTGCAAAAACTCAGGCTGAGTAAGCAGGCCCTGCAAATCAAGCTTGCGCCAATGCTCACCCGACTCGTCCTGATACCCGAATTGATCTTCGAACTTGCTTGTTTGCCAGTTATTCGCGTCGCGCAATCCCAGTACACGGTCGACCAGCAACGCCGCGTTGAAGTCATGCCGATCCGAAACAAGCAATACGCGGTTATTGGCGCCACCGGAAGCCGTCCCGCTATGCTGATAGTCTGCTAGATCGATCACGCTGTACAGATTGCCGCGGATATTTGCGACACCACGAAACCAGGATTTGGTGAATGGAACAACAGTCAAGGCCGGTACCGACAACACCTCGCTGATTCCATCCATATCAACCAGCCAGTTCTTTCCGGCAATCTGCACGCCCAGTGTTGTCACCCTAGACCCGGACAAGTCTTTCTGTTGCAGGCGTTCGATCAGATTCTGCTGGAATTCCCGCAAATTTAATCGTTTTGACATTGCTGGCACCCCTGATAATTCGCTGACTGCCCGTCTACCCGCGCAGAAAACCGGGATAACACCGCAACAATTGACAGCATTAACCCGACCCGGTCATTTATTGCAACAAGGGTTGGCAAAGCGATGCTCATCGAGCAGATCCGGGTTGAAATTGCGGAATGGTTCCTGTCCTTGCAAAATCGCTTTCGGTACGCGCGACAGTCGGATTAATGACACGCGTTTCAAAAGCACACATTATCCCAGGGCGGCAATTTTGCTTAACAATTCCGCCTCATTTATCGGTTTGACCACGTAGTCTTTTGCTCCCTGACGCACACCCCAAACCTTGTCGGTTTCCTGGTCCTTGGTCGTGCAAATAATCACCGGTATATGTTGAGTCTGAGGATCCTTGGTAATCGCTCTGGTTGCCTGAAAGCCGTTCATTCCGGGCATGACCACATCCATGATGATCAGATCAGGCAGGCTCAGCTTGGCCTGAGCCACGCCATTTTCACCATCCTCGGCAAACGTGACTTCGAACCCGCGCTTGCGCAGTATTTCCCCGATGATATGTCGCTCGGTTGCCGAGTCATCAACGACCAATATTTTTTTAACTCCCATAATCCGACTCCTTTTTCTCTTGGGTATGCGAAATGACTGCTTCAATCAGACTTCTTTTGTTGAACGGCTTGAGTAAATATTGGTCCGCCCCGACCAGCTTGCCGCGCGCGCGGTCGAACAGCGTATCTTTGCTGGTCAGCATAATCACGGGAGTTTTTCTGAAATGCTGGTGTTTTTTGATTAGCGCGCATGTCTGATAGCCATCCAGTCGCGGCATCATCACATCCACGAAAATGACATCAGGCTGGTTGTCTACCACTTTGGCAAGACCGTCGAATCCATCTTCTGCGAGAATGACCTGGCATCCTGCCTGGGACAGAAATATCTCCCCGCTACGCCTTATGGTGTTGCTGTCGTCAATCAGCAACACCTTCACCCCCGACAATGGCAGGTCCTCGCTCATCTTGCTTCCTTTTGCTTTTGCACAGGTTTTCTCAGTATTCTGAGTTCATTTAACAATATCAATGCTAACGTATCTCGCCCCCGATGTCATGGGTATTTACCGCCGCCAGAATTGCGGTGTGAACAGAATCAGCACCGTAAAGATTTCCAGCCTGCCGACCAGCATGGCGGTCGTGCATACCCATGTCTGGAAATCGGTTAATCCTGCATAGGTACTGGCTGGTCCGACCTTGCCGAGTCCGGGGCCGCAATTGTTTATCGATGCAAGTACGGCGGTAAATGCCGAGATGAAGTCCATACCGCTTATCAGCAATATGAAGGTCAGCGTGACGACTGTCATAAAATACAGAAAGATAAATCCCAGCACCGCAAACGCTATGTTATTAGGCACCACCTGCCCGCCGATCTTCATCGGGTTGATCGCCGCCGGGTGCAGCAACCTAAGAAACTCGCGGCCGGCTTGCTTCACCAGCACCAGGGTTCGGACCATCTTTATGCCTCCACCTGTCGACCCGGAGCTGGCAGCAATCGCGGTAAGGAACATCATCCACAGCGGCGCAAAGATCGGCCACCGGGAATAATCCACGCTGGCATAACCCGAACTGGTAGCGATAGAAACAACATTGAAACTTGCATAACGCAGTGCCACCCAATAATTCGAATACACATCCTGCCACCTCAGGAAAAGCGCGATTCCGGCACAACTGGCCAGAATCAGGCCAAGCGAGGCCACCGCTTCCGAGTCGCGCAGGTACACTTTCAGCGACTTGCTGCGCCACACCAGAAAGTGCGTTGAAAAATTAACCACCGCGAACAGCATGAATACAATCATCACCAGCTCTATCAGCGGTGAATTGAAATAGCCGATGCTTGCATCATGCGTAGAGAAACCGCCCAACCCCATCGCCGAGAACGCATGACAAACAGCATCCAGCCAATTCATGCCGGCCCACTTCAAGGCGGCAATACAGGCCAGGGTGATGGTCAAATATACAAGCCACAGATTGCGCGCCGTCTCGGCGATGCGGGGAGTCAACGCGGTGTCTTTCATGGGCCCCGGCGTCTCGGCCTTGAACAGTTGGCGCCCGCCGACACCCAGCAAGGGCAGGATAGCCACTGCCAGCACGATGATCCCCATTCCGCCCAGCCATTGCAATTCACATCTCCAGACATTAATCGCGGGAGGCAGATAATCCAGGCCAACCAAAACCGTTGCCCCGGTGGTGGTTAAACCCGACATGGTTTCAAAATAGGCATCGGTAAACGACAGCCCGTTGATTACCAGAAGCAAGGGCAATGTTGCCACGGCAGGCATCGCCGTCCACATTGCAACGACCAGCAGGTAACCGTGCCGGACAGAAAGTTCGCCCTTGTAGCGGCGCGTCAACAGCCACATCAGAAATCCTATGGCCGAGGTCCAGACCATTGCCATCAAGAAATCGGACAGCGTCCCATCATCGTATATCCACGATGCCGCCAGCGGAACAACATAGGTAACGCTGAATACCACCAGCATGAGACCCAATACGTGAATAACGGTCAGTGCGCGGTGCATCAGAAAAAACCGATTTTGACCTGAAACAGTTTCTCGACCTTGCGCACCATTACCTTGTCGATTACAAAGACGATCACATGATCCTCGGCTTCGATGACCAGATCATGGTGACCCATGATGACATCTTCGCCACGCACGATTGCACCTATGGTCGCCCCCCTCGGCAGGTCAATCTCGTCGATGCGCCTTCCGACCACTCTGGAAGACTGGCGATCGCCGTGCACCACCAGCTCAAGCACTTCGGCTGCGCCGCGCCGCAGGGAATGAACCGCCGCGACATCTCCCTGGCGAACGTAGGCAAGCAACGATCCGATCGTGACATGCGCCGGCGAAAGCGCGATATCGATCTTGCCGCCCTGCAACAGATCCACATAGGCGCTGCGGTTGATCAGCGCGATTACCTTGCCAGCGCCGCCCTGCTTGGCGAGCAAAGCAGACATGATGTTGTTTTCGTCGTCGTTGGTCAGCGCGCAGAATACGTCCACCTCGCCGATATGCTCCTGGTGCAACAACTTTTCGTCCGTACCGTCGCCATTCAGCACCAGCGTGCTGGTCAGCTGGCCTGCCAGTTTCTGGCAGGACTTTTTGTTGTATTCGATGAGTTTGACCTGATAATCGTGCTCCAGCGCCTTGGCCAGTCGCAATCCGATATTGCCGCCGCCAACGATCATCACCCGCTTGGAAGGCTTATCCATGCGGCGCATCTCCTTGAGCACGCTGCGGATGTTATCTGTTGCGGCAATGAAGAATATCTCGTCGCCTTCCTCGATCACCGTCGTCCCCTCGGGAATCAGCGGACCGTGCTTGCGGAAGATCGCCGCGACACGGGTATCGATCTGCGGCATGTTGGTGCGCAGGAAACTGAGCGGACGTCCCACCAGCGGACCGCCCTGGAAGGCTCGCACCGCCACCAGTGAAGCCTTGCCCTGGGAAAATTTCTGCACCTGCAGCGCTTCGGGAAATTCGATCAGCTTGACGATATAGTCGGTGAGGATCTGTTCCGGACAGATCGAAAAATCGACGCAGAAATTTTCCTTGCTGAAAACTTCCGGGCGCGCCAGAAAATCGGCCGAACGGATCCGCGCGATACGTGTCGGCGTGTTGTACAGGCTGGCCGCCAGCTTGCAGGCAACCATGTTGACCTCGTCACTCTGCGTGACAGCCAGCAGCATATCGGTATCGGCTATCCCGGCCTGTTCGAGCACCGAAGGATGGCCTGCATTGCCCGTCAGGGTGCGCAGATCGAAGCGGTCCTGCAACTGGTGCAGTTTCTCGGCATCGGTATCCACTACCGTGATGTCGTTTGCCTCGTTGACCAGACTTTCCGCCACCGTGGAACCAACCTGCCCTGCACCAAGTATCAATATTTTCACCCGGCCCCCTTATGAGCTTACAGCTGTGCCCTTATCCAGATCTTCCATTCCCTGAACAGTTTTTCATCACGCGCCGCAATGACGGATCTCTGCCAGATATCGCCATTTGAAAAATCGTCGGTTTCGATGCAGCAGGCGTGACCACCCGACTCAAGAAATATCAGCGCTCCGGCCGCATAATCCCAGAGCTTCTGGCCGCCGTGCAAATACATGTCATATCGACCGACCGCGGTATAACACCAGTCCAATGCGCTCGCACCAAAGTTGCGCTGCGATGAATATGGCGGATTGGCGGCCAGCTCCGTGACCAGCTTTTTGTTGAGGCGCTTCAGGTCCACACTGGCCAGGGCTTTGTTTAGCGGAATTGCTATTGCATGGTCATGCATTTTTTCGCCGTTCAGAAACGCGCCTCGCTCGTGTTCAGCGGCAAATATTTCGTTTCCGACCGGATCGAACACCACGCCCAGCACGCCCTTTCCGCCGCGCAGCAGCGCAACCGATACCGCAAAGTACGGCAGGCCGCGCACGAAATTTGACGTGCCGTCTATCGGATCGATACACCAAAGTCCGTCACGTCCCTCGTCCCATAGCGCATGCTGTTCAGCTTCGGTCATTTCTTCACCCAGCACCGGCACGTTGACGATTGCCTGCAGCCTTTTGGCCAGCGCGCTTTGCGCTGCGATATCCGCCTCGGTGCACAGGCTGCCGTCACCTTTGTGCTGATGCACCACCTTGAGATAGCGCGGCATGATTTCTTCTGCAGTCACCAGCTTCACTGCCGCGATGACCGCCTTGAGCAGGGCGCTCATTCCGGCCGTGTTGTTCATGCCGGTCTGTGCAGAAGGGTTCATGCCGGGTTTTTCATTCCGTCTGGAGACTCACTGCGCCATTTGATCGAGCAGCCCATGCTCGCGATCTGTTCGCGAGGCCCCTGCCCGGTCCTGGCCACTTGCACCATCGCGTTGAACAGGTCGCGCGGCGCATCTGCCACGGCCTCCTTGCGCGATGCATCCAGCCTGCCGCGGTATTGCAGCTCCAGGCTGGCATTGAAGCCGAAAAAGTCCGGCGTGCATACTGCCCCGTAATCCATGGCAACCTGCTGCGTTTCGTCCCAGACATAGGGAAACGGGTAATCGTATTGCTTTGCTATCTTTCGCATGTTGTCAAAAGAATCCTCTTCATAGTCGGCAGGATCGTTTGACATGATCGCGATGGTATTGATGCCGTATTGTTGCAATTCGCGCGTATCGCGGATGATGCGGTCGCGGATCGACTTCACATAGGGACAGTGATTGCAGATGAACATCACCAGCAAGCCGTTCTTGCCGCGTGCATTGGAAAGGTTGTAACGCTTTCCGTCCACGCCGGGCAGATCAAAATCGCGGGCTTTCCACCCGAAATCACACAGTGGCGGTTGCAGACTGACCATTTCAATTTCCTGACAAAATTATTGAAGCCATTATATTATCACGATGACAACACTGTTCATTGGCGCCCCCTCATGCCGCGTTTCTACTGCCCCCCTCCGATCCCGCTCAGCGGATCATTCGATCTCCCGCCGGATGCTGCGCACCACGCTTACCGTGTGCTTCGATTAAGGATAGACGACCCGGTCGAAATATTCGACGGGATCGGCAATGCCTGCCATGGCAAGATTGCCGATCTCGGCCCCAGACAGGTAACTGTCGCCGGCATCGCCGAAAGCGCGAACAAACCCGAATCTCCGTTGCATACCGTGCTCGCGCAGGCGCTTTCCAGCAGTGAAAAGATGGATTGGGTAATCCAGAAATCTACCGAGCTGGGCGTCACGGAAATCCAGCCGCTTGCAACCGACCGCAGCGTGGCCAGGCTATCCGCCGAACGCACTGCTAGACGGCTCGAACACTGGCAGCAGGTTGCAATCTCGGCATGCGAACAATGCGGCCGCAACGTGTTGCCGCTGATACACAGGCCGCTGGACATCTTGGACTGGCTGCAGCAGGCCGGCGCGATGTCTGCAAGCCGGTATATTTTGCTGCCCGCAGGAACAGCCAGCCTGCACGACCGTTCCAGGCCAGAACAGAAAGTTGTCTTGCTGGTCGGTGCGGAGGGCGGCTTTTCCCTGTCTGAGAGCGAGACAGCGATAAATTGCGGATTCATCCCGATCCGCCTGGGTGCCCGCGTAATGCGTACCGAGACGGCTGCGATCGCGGGGCTTGCAGCACTGCAAACTCTGTGGGGGGACTTTTAGCCGTCTATCAAGTGGTGCAGAAAACATCCCGCATCATGCCCACCAGCTTGAGGGTGCGCAAATCGCCGATACGGTAGAAAACCCGATTTGCGTCCTTGCGTGTTGCCAATACCCCCTTGTCGCGAAGTATCGACAGATGCTGGGATATATTGCTTTGCGATGTCCCCACCTCTTCTACAATGTCCTGCACACTGACTTCCTGATCCCCGAGTATGCACAGAATCTTCAGGCGCAACGGGTGTGCGATAGCCTTTACTGCTTCAGCGGCCTGGCGTATGTCCTCATCCCTGTCAATCAACTTGCTTGCCATCATTGTGTCCTAATCATGTTAATTTACCCGCCGAGCACCGTACCAAGCAGATCAAATTCGTCTAAAATGAATTATCCTACAATTTACCATCTGCTTATATTCTACATCAATGGACGTCACACCTGTTTTACTGCTTATTCTTGACGGATTTGGCTACCGTGAGGATCCGGATAGCAACGCCATCCTGGCTGCCCGCAAGCCAAACTTTGACAGGCTCTGGCACGATTATCCGCACACGCTGATCAACGCCTCCGAAAAGTTCGTCGGCCTGCCTTCCCTGCAAATGGGCAACTCCGAAGTAGGGCACCTCAACATCGGTGCGGGACGTGTGGTCTATCAGGACCTGAGCCGCGTCGACATTGACATTGAAGATGGCAGTTTCTATTCCAACCCGGCTCTGAGCAACGCCGTTTCCCTTGCCAGCAAGAGTGGCGGAGCGTTACATATCATGGGTTTGCTCTCGCCCGGCGGCGTGCACAGCCACGAAAATCACATATTCGCCATGCTCGAGATGGCCGCCCGAAACGGACTGAAAAAAATCTATCTGCATGCCTTTCTGGATGGACGCGATACGCCTCCCAGGAGTGCTGCGCAATCGTTGCGGTTGCTGCAGGAAAAGTGCACGTCACTAGGAGTTGGCCGCATTGCCAGCATCGTCGGACGCTATTATGCGATGGACCGGGACAATCGCTGGGAACGCGTACAGCTTGCCTTTGACCTGCTCACCCTGGGTCGTGGCGAATTTTCGGCAACCAGCGCACTGGAAGGTCTGGACTCGGCTTACGCCCGTGAGGAATCCGACGAGTTCGTCAAACCCACCGCCATTGTTCCGGCTGGCACTGAACCGGTTGCAATGCAGGATGGCGACGTGGTGGTATTCATGAATTTCCGCGCAGATCGCGCTCGCGAGATTACACGTGCGCTGACCGACCAGGCTTTCAACGGATTTACCCGCGCCCATTTACCGAAATTGGCTGGCTTCGTCACGTTAAGCCGCTACGGCGAAGATTTCGATTTGCCCTGCGCTTATACCCCGCAACCGATACACAACGGCTTCGGTGAATATATTTCCAATCTGGGGTTGAAGCAGTTGCGCATCGCAGAAACCGAAAAATACGCCCACGTCACCTATTTTTTCAATGGCGGCAGGGAGCAGCCTTACCCCGGCGAAGACCGTATTCTGGTGCCATCCCCCAAAGTTGCCACTTATGACCTGAAGCCTGAAATGAGCGCATACGAAGTAACCGACAAGCTCGAAGAGGCGATTCTGAGCCGGCAATATCAAGCCATCATCTGCAACTACGCCAACGGAGATATGGTCGGGCATACCGGCAACATGGCTGCGGCCAAGCTTGCTATCGAAGCCCTGGATAGCTGCATTGGTCGCGTGGTGAAGGCGATGTTATCGACAGGCGGAGAAATCATAATCACCGCAGATCACGGCAATGCAGAGCAAATGCGGGATAACAATACGCACCAGGCCCATACCGCGCACACGCTGAACCCTGTTCCTTTCCTGTACATCGGGCGCAAGGCACAACTCGGCGAAAATGGTTCCCTGCGCGATCTTGCTCCCAGTTTGCTGGCTATGATGGGGTTGCCGCAACCTGCAGAAATGACCGGGCACAGCTTAATCCGTTTGTCCGATGAAAGATGACGTGTGTCGGGTTGCACGCAGTTATCGCTGAATTTGGCGGACGCAGGATAAAAAAACCGATCAGCGGTTCGGCTCGAGCCTGCAGCTGTTTTTTCCTGTTTTTTTTCGTCATTTCCCTGTCCGCCATGTTCAGTTGTGCTGCGCACGCCAGCCAGCAGGAAGAACTGGAAAATCTGCGCAAACGTATTGCAGTCGTCCAGCAGATCATGGACAAAACCAGCGAATCGAAGACCGAGGTCGTCGACGCACTGCGTGAATCTGAGCGCGCCATCAGCAACAGCAATCGCAAACTCGCTGAAATCTCCGCGCAGCTGCATGCTTCCGACCAGAAACTACGCAAGTTGCAGCAAAAGCAGAACGAACTGAGTTCCAGCATGACCGAGCAGCAATCGCTGCTCGGCAGGATGCTGTATCAGGAATACCTCGGCGGTAACAAGGAATACCTGAAGCTGATTTTGAACAGCCAGGATCCGAACCAGATATCCCGTGACCTTCTCTATTACCGGTACATAGCACGCGATCGCGCCGCCACCCTTGCCGCGATGCGCAACAATCTGGCGGCACTGGGTAAGCTCAATACTGCGACACTTCAGCAGCGCGAAAAGCTGGCTTCGCTGCGCACACAACAGTCGGCGCAAAAAGCCTCTCTGGTCAAGGAGCAACATGCGCGGCGACTGGTCCTGGGCAAGATATCGCACCAGCTGCGCCAGCAACGTCGCGAAATCACACGTCTGCAGCGCGATGAGAATCGCCTCTCCCAACTGGTCAACCAGTTGACCAAGGTGCTCTCCCAGCCGGCGGGAACATCACTGCTGCATAATGACAAGCTTCCGGATAATCGCTTCGACGGCCGGCCTTTTGACCAGCTGAAAGGCAAGCTCGCATTACCGGTCAAGGGGGAACTTACCAATCGCTTCGGCACACCGCGCCCGGGCAGCACGGTCGACTGGAAAGGACTGTTTCTGAGAACTTCCGACGGGCAGCCTGTCAAAGCAATTGCCGCCGGTCGAGTGGTGTTTGCCGACTGGCTGCGCGGCTTCGGCAATCTGATCATTATCGATCACGGCGAAGGGTATATGAGTTTGTACGCAAACAACGAAACGCTCTACAAACAGGTAGGTGATGTGCTGCGCGGCGGAGATACCATTGCGGCGGCCGGCAATACCGGCGGCAACGAGAATTTCGGTTTATACTTTGAACTGCGCCACCGGAGCAAGCCGCTCGATCCGATGAAGTGGATGGCAACAAAACAACGTTGAGGAAACTATGAAACTTTTGCACAAGGCGAGTTTGGTCGGACTGGGCTTGCTGGTCGGCGTGGGTATCAGCCTCCAATTTTCAGCGATGGCGGAAAATGAGCCGCTCGCCACGCCCCTTCCAGTTGAAGAATTGCGCGCCTTCTCGGAAGTTTTTGGCCGCATCAAGAGCGATTATGTCGAGCCGGTAACCGACAAGAAGCTGATCACTGACGCGATCGCCGGCATGCTGAACGGTCTGGATCCGCATTCAGCCTACCTGGATGCGGATGCGTTCAAGGAACTCCAGGTCGGAACACACGGCGAATTCGGCGGACTGGGCATCGAAGTCGGGATGGAAGATGGCGTGGTCAAGGTCATTTCCCCGATTGAAGATACCCCTGCCTTTAAGGCAGGCATTAAACCGGGCGATTTCATCATCAAGATCGATGATACGTTGATCAAGGGCATGTCGCTGGACGATGCAGTCAAGCGCATGCGCGGCAAGCCGGGCAGCAAAATCGTATTAACCATAATCCGCAAAAGCGAACCCAAGCCGTTTGAAGTCACCCTGGTGCGCGCCGTCATCAAGGTGAAAAGCGTCAAATTCAAGATGCTCGAACCCGGGTATGGTTTCGTGCGCATCACGCAGTTTCAGGAAATGACTGGTGAGAACCTGGCTACAGCACTGGAAAAACTCGTCAAGGAAAACAAGGGGCCGCTCAAGGGTCTGGTGCTCGATTTGCGCAATGATCCGGGCGGACTCTTGACTGGGGCTGTTGCCGTTTCTTCAGCCTTCCTGCCGCACGGCGCACTGGTGGTATATACCGTGGGCCGTACCGAAGACGCGAAAATGCGCCTGACCGCCAATCCGGAAAATTATCTGCGCAACAGCAGCGAACAGGATTATCTGGCAAAGTTGCCCGATTCAATCAAAAGCGTACCCCTGATCGTTCTGGTGAACGCCGGAACCGCGTCCGCTTCCGAAATCGTTGCCGGCGCGCTTCAGGATCACAAACGTGCCGTGATCATGGGCGAGCAGACTTTCGGCAAGGGGTCCGTACAAACAGTCCTGCCTCTGGGAAATGGTACCGGTATCAAACTTACTACGGCGCGTTACTACACACCGGGAGGACGCTCCATCCAGGCCAGGGGCATTGAGCCTGATATTCTGGTAAAAGACCCTTCTTCGTCCGAACGCGATAGCGGCATGCTCCGTTTGCGTGAAGTGGATCTGAACAAACATCTGATCAATGACAGGCCGTCGCGCAACAGGAATCCCGAGGTAATTGATGAAAATGCCCCGCCTGCGCCGGACGCTGGTGAAAGTGGATCACTGCGTGCGCCGGCCGAATTCGGCTCCAGGGACGACTATCAGCTGAATCAGGCATTGAATCTTCTAAAGGGAATGCAGATACTGCAAGGCAGATAACTTAATTTTGCGGGTTCAGAATGAATGACACCTTTGAACTTGAGAAACAGCGTGAAATCGTATTCAATGCCGAGCCTCCCGGACAGTTATCCCGTGCACATAAACTTCTGTCAGGCCTGCCCGACTGCAAGGTCGAATATGGCGAAGCACCGAACACATTGCGCGTCACCTACAATCTGCATAACTACACCCTCAGCGGACTTGAAGACGGCCTGACCAAGGAAGGATTCCAGCTCGACCACAGCCCGCTGCACAGCATCGGGCGAAAAGTGATTTATTATTGCGAAGATACAGCCTGCCACAATCTGGATATCCCGGTACAATCTACGAAAGAATTCCAGCGCGAAGTGTTCGTAAAGGCTTACGACCATGAACCGCATGGCGATCATGATGACACCCCCCCGGAATTTCGCGAATACAAATAGATTATTCCGGCAATCCGGATTTCATCCTGCGACGCTGTTGAAATAACAATGCCCTCAACAATTGAGGGCATTGTTATTGTTGAATTGCACCCAAATCTGACCCACCTAACGCAGTAAATTGCATCCAAATTTGACCCACGTGTAGATACTGTCCTGCTCATTACTTGAGCGGGAGCAAACAGGAGTGATAAACGTGGCGATATTAAGCAGCATAAGGCGTTGGCATTTTCGTGATGACATGCCGATACGAGAGATTGTGCGCAGGACAGGCCTAGCTCGAAATACCATCCGAAAATACTTGGCCAACAAGGTCGTTGAACCCCGGTACCCGAACCGCAAGACGCCCAGCAAACTGGACGACTACGCTACCAAGCTGACCGCATGGCTAAAGACAGAAGCGGGCAAGGGGCGCAAGCGGAGGCGCAGCCTCAAGCAGTTACATCGAGACTTGGTGCAATTAGGCTTTACCGGCTCCTATGACCGGGTTGTTGCTTTTGCCAAGCGCTGGCGGCAAGAACAACAGGAACTTGCCAGGACGGCCGGACGTGGCACATTCATCCCGCTCACCTTCGCACCCGGCGAAGCATTCCAGTTTGATTGGAGCGAAGACTGGGCTGTCATTGCAGGCGAGCGTACCAAGCTGCAGATCGCACAATTCAAGCTCAGTCACAGCCGAGCCTTCTTCCTGCGTGCCTATCTGCTCCAGACCCACGAGATGCTGTTCGATGCGCACAACCATGCATTCGCCGTCTTTGGCGGCGTGCCGTCACGCGGCATCTACGACAACATGAAGACCGCCGTGGATAAGGTGCGACAGGGCAAGCAACGCGACGTCAACATCCGCTTTACCGCCATGGTGAGCCACTACCTGTTCGATGCCGAGTTCTGCAACCCGGCATCTGGCTGGGAGAAGGGGCAGATCGAGAAGAACGTGCAAGATTCCCGGCACCGCATCTGGAACAGGCTTCCTGCCTTCGGCAGCCTGGCTGAACTCAATGACTGGCTGCACAGCAGATGCCTGTCGCTCTGGAGCGAGATCGCCCATCCTGAGCAGACCGGGCGCAGCATTGCCGATGTCTATGCCGAAGAGCGGCCATACTTGATGGCGCTATCCTGTCCGTTCGACGGTTTCGTGGAACACACCAAGCGGGTGTCGCCGACCTGCCTGGTCACGTTCGAGCGTAACCGCTACAGCGTCCCCGCTTCCTTTGCAAACCGGCCGGTCAGTTTGCGGGGCTATGCCGACCGTCTGGTATTGGTGGCTGAAGCCCAGATCATCGCCGAACATGCCCGCCTGATCCTGCGCAATCCCGGCATTGGACGAACCCTGTATGACTGGCGTCACTACCTGAGCGTACTGCAGCGCAAACCCGGTGCCTTGCGCAATGGTGCGCCGTTCACCGAACTGCCCGATTCCTTCAAACGCCTGCAAGCCATTCTGCTCAAGCGCCCGGGTGGTGATCGTGAGATGGTGGAGATCCTCGCACTGATTCTGCAACATGATGAAGCGTCGGTACTGGCGGCCGTCGAATTGGCGCTGGAGAGCGGTGTTCCCTCCAAGCAGCATGTGCTGAACCTGCTCAAGCGGCTGATCGAACCTGCGCCGCCTGCGCCCGTCGATACGCCCTTGACACTTGCGGTCGAACCGCAGTCCAACGTCAGCCGTTATGACCAACTGCGGGAGGTGCGTCATGCAGCATGAAGCGATGATGACTTCACTCAAGGCGATCAAGCTGTACGGCATGGCACAGGCCGTCGATGAATTGGCTAGACAAGGTTCACCCGCGTATCAGGGCGCACAAGAGATGCTGGGCGTACTGCTCAAGGCGGAGATTGCCGAACGTGAGGTGCGTTCCATCGCCTACCAGATGAAGGCGGCCCGATTCCCTGCGTATCGTGACCTGGCCGGCTTCGACTTCGCCCAGAGTATGGTGAATGAGGCATTGATCCGGCAGCTGCACCGCTGCGAGTTCATGGACCAGGCACACAACGTGGTACTGGTTGGCGGCCCCGGTACCGGCAAGACACATCTGGCAACCGCACTCGGCATACAGGCTGTTCAACACCAGCATCGTCGGGTGAGGTTCTTCTCGACCATCGAGTTGGTCAATACGCTGGAGATAGAGAAGTCAGTTGGCAAACAGGGGCAGCTTGCCAGCCGGATGATGTATGCCGACCTGGTGATTCTGGACGAACTGGGCTATCTGCCGTTCAGTCAGGCTGGCGGTGCCTTGTTGTTCCACTTCATTGGCAAGCTCTACGAACGTACCAGCCTGGTGATTACAACCAACTTGAGCTTCGCAGAATGGGGAACGGTGTTCGGTGACGCCAAGATGACGACGGCGCTGCTGGACAGACTGACGCATCACTGTCACATCGTGGAAACCGGCAACGATAGTTACCGCTTCAGAAACAGCTCAACTCAATCCGGAAAGGAGGTCAAAACCAGAAAATCATCCACAAACAGAAACGTTCAGATATAAACTTAGGGTGGGTCAAAATTCAATGCAAATCCTGGGTCAGATTTACACGCAATTCAACACTCAAGCAGGTCAATACGTTTCAACCCACAAACAAAAACCCGGCACTAGGCCGGGTTGTTTGTTTGTAAGGAGTCTGACGATGACCTACTTTCACATGGGTAATCCACACTATCATCGGCGCTAAGTCGTTTCACTGTCC
>JAJDNO010000077.1 GCA_022340615.1 Gallionella sp.
GGCGGCTTGGTGATCAGCTTTTACCTGCCGGCCCAGGGCGGCCGCGCCTACGCGGCAGAAGCGCCGCCGAAACCGGTCTATCCGCCCAATGCGTTCATCCACATCGCGCCGGACAACAGCATCACCATCGTGGTGAACAAGTCCGAGATGGGGCAGGGCGTCTACACCTCGATGCCGATGCTGATCGCCGAGGAACTGGAAGCCGACTGGAGCCGCATCAGCGTGGTGTCGGCACCGGTGGCCGCGGTGTACAACCACACCGCTTTCGGCATGCAGATGACCGGCGGAAGCTCCAGCGTCCCGTCGTCGTGGGACCAGCTCAGGCGCGTCGGCGCGAGCGGCAGGATGATGCTGATCCGCGCCGCGGCACAGCAATGGAGTGTGCCGGAAAGCGAATGCCATGCCGCGAACAGCGAAGTGATCCATGCTGGCAGCGGCAAACGCGCGAGCTACGGCGCGCTGGCCGATGCGGCAAACAAATTGCCTTTGCCGGAGCATGTCGTGCTGAAGCAGGCCAAGGATTTCAGGATCATCGGCAAGCCGATGAAACGACTCGACACGCCGGCCAAGACCGACGGCACTGCGCAGTTCGGCCTGGACGTCTATCTGCCCGACATGCTGACCGTGGTGATTGCGCGCAGTCCGGTGTTCGGCGGCAAGGTGAAACATTTCGATGCGACCGAGGCGAGCAAGGTCGCCGGGGTGCAGGGCGTCTACCAGGTACCGACCGGGATCGCGGTTGCCGCGTCCGGCTACTGGCCCGCGAAGACCGCGCGCGACATGCTCGAGATCGACTGGGACGAAGGGCCGGGTGCGGCGCTGTCCAGCCAGAAGATGTTTGCCGAATATCTTGAACTCGCAAAAACGCCGGGCACGGTCGCGCGCAAGGACGGCGATCCCGCCAAGGGTTTGAAGGAAGCACACAAGACGGTCAGCGCGGAATATCAGGTGCCGTATCTCGCGCATGCGGCAATGGAGCCGCTGAACGTGGTGGTGGACCTGAAGCCGGATCACTGCACGATCTGGACCGGCACCCAGGCGCAGACCATGGACCGCAACATGGCGGCATCGATCGCGGGACTGAAACCGGAGCAGGTCGAGATCCATACCACCTTCCTCGGCGGCGGTTTCGGCCGGCGCGCGAATCCGCGCTCGGACTTCGTGAAGGAAGCGGTGCAGGCGGCGGTCGCGATCAAGCAGCCGATCAAGGTGGTGTGGACGCGCGAGGACGATACCCAGGGCGGCAATTACCGGCCGATGTGGGCAGACCGCATCGAGGCGGGCATTGCGAAGAACGGCAAGCCGGTGGCGTGGGCGCATACCATCGTCGGCCAGTCCATCGTGGCCGGCACATCGTTCGAGGCCTTCATGGTGCACAACGGCATCGATGCGACCTCGGTCGAGGGCGCGGCGGATGTGCCGTACCGGATACCGAATTTGCAGGTCGATCTGCATACCACCAGCAACGAGGTGCCGGTGCAGTGGTGGCGTTCGGTCGGCCACTCGCATACCGCGTTCGTGGTCGAAACGATGATGGATGAACTCGCACATCTCGCGAACAAGGACCCGGTCGCGTACCGGATGGAATTGCTGCCGGCCGACTCGCGTTGCCGCGGCGTGCTGAAACTGGCCGCGGAAAAAGCCGGCTGGGGCAAAAAGAAATTGCGCGCCGGCCATGCCTACGGCGCCGCAGTGCACAAGTCGTTCAACAGCTATGTGGCGGAGGTCGCCGAAGTGTCGCTGGAGAACGGCAAGATCCGCGTGCATCGCGTGGTCGCTGCGGTCGATTGCGGCATGGTTGTCAATCCGGACGGCGTGCATCAGCAGATCGAGAGCGCGATCGTGTACGGGCTTTCCGCCGCGCTGCATGGCGAGATCACGCTGAACAAGGGCCGTGTGATGCAATCCAACTTCAACGATTATCCGCCGCTGCGCTATTCCGAAATGCCGCAGGTCGAGGTGCATTTCGTCGAAAGCCACGAGGCGCCCTCCGGCATCGGCGAACCGGGCCTGCCGCCGATCGCGCCGGCGGTGGCCAACGCGGTGTTCAAGCTGACCGGAAAACGCATGCGGCGCATGCCGTTCAATCCGCAGTCGTCTGCCTGAGCCGTGGCGGTTGCGGACGATATCGCCGCAATCGTGCTGGCTGCCGGCGCATCGCGCCGTTTCGGTTCGGACAAGCTGCTGCATCCGCTGGCGCGGCGCGGCGCGATGTTGCCGCTTGCCGCGCACAGCCTGCTGCCCTGGCTGGAAACGTTCGAACAGATCACGGTAGTCGTCAGGCCGGGTGCGGAAAGATTCTGTACCGCGATCGAAACCGCGCTGGGTGAAACCAGGTCGGCGCAGATAGACTGGATCGAATGTGCGAATGCCGCACAGGGCATGGCCGCCAGCCTGGTCTGCGGCGTGCGCGCCAACCATGCTGCAACCGGCTGGCTGATCGGCCTGGCCGACATGCCTGCCGTTCCGGTGGGCGCGATTTCAGGCGTGCGCGACGCATTGTCGCAAGGTGCAACGCTGGCCGCACCGAACCATGCCGGCAGGCGCGGCCATCCGGTCGGATTCGCCTTCGGCTACTACGAACAGCTGCTGGAACTGCAGGGCGACAACGGCGCGCGGCGCCTGGTGGAACGGGACAGCGCCAGCGTGACCGAGATCGCAGTCGACGATCCCGGCGTTCTGGCCGACATCGATATTCCGGGCGATCTGCATCGTCTTTGAGAATTCCCCGCTGCATTCATTGTCGACACAATCCCCGCAGCTGAACAGCAACTTCCCGGCAAAACGGATGCAATACTCGAATTGTTTTGAGATACTGGAAACAATCGAAACAATCAATCCGGCCTGTAGTCCATGAAGCTCATCGATCCAAGAACGGCCATTGTCCTGAAAAACCCGCTCGCCTTCACGCTCATGGTGCTGAAGGCATTTCGCGCGAACCAGGGATTGCTGCTCGCCGGCGCGGTCGCGTATTACGCGCTGCTTTCCATCGTGCCGCTGCTGATCCTGATGGTGATTGCGCTGTCGCAGTTCATCGACCAGGACGTGCTGCTCGCGACGATCAATACCGCATTGGCCTACGTGGTGCCGGGAGAAAACAATGCGGTGGTTGCGGAGCTGCAGGCATTTCTCGCTCATCGCGAGGTGATCGGCTGGGTGCTGTTCATCACGATGCTGTTTTTCAGCTCGCTCGGTTTCAAGGTGCTGGAGAACGCGATCTCGGTGATCTTTTTGCACCGCGTGGAGCAGCGCCATCGGCACATCCTCGTTTCGCTGCTGCTGCCGTTCGGCTATATCTTTTTCATCGGCGCCGCGCTGTTCGTCGGCACGTTCCTGATCGTCGACCTGATGGCGATCGGCGGCGAGCATATCGTTATCCTCGGGCACAGCTGGTCGCTGAGCGGTTTCTCGCGCTGGCTGATCTACGTTGCCGGCGTGGTCGGCGAGGTCCTGCTCATTTCGTCGATCTACTATTTCATGCCGGTGGGCAGGCTGTCCGCCAGCCACGCGTTGATCGGCGGCGCGACGGCCGCGCTGCTGTGGGAAATCATCCGCCATGCGCTGGGCTGGTATCTGGGCACGCTGTCGCAGGTGAGCGTGGTCTATGGCTCGCTGACCACGGCCATCATCGTGATGCTCAGCATGGAACTGGCCGCCACGCTGCTGCTGCTGGGTGCGCAGGTGATCGCAGAATACGAACGCATCGAGAACGGGATAGCGCCGCCCCAGCCGGGGACGACGCACATCGATGCCGGCTGAACCTGATCACTAGTCCCTTGCAGAGTCCGGCCGCCGGATGATACGTTACGCCAAGCCGGTCACCACTGGTGTCCGGATCGATAAAACGCAGCATCAGGAAAATTAAATTATGCACACAGCCATCAAGTTGATCATTGCCGCGTTATTTATGACGTTAATCAGCGGCTGCGGCGCTCCCGCAATCAAACCGGTATCCGGCCCGGAAGCATCGGTGGCCTATGGCAATATCACCATGCCCGAAGGCAATATAACCAGCGTGATGCTGAACAAGGTCGGGGAAATTTATGCGCCGCCGTTCAAGTCGCCGCCGCAGAGCCATGCCTACACCAACGGCAACTTCTTTTTTGAAAATCTTACGCCGGGAAAATATTACCTGATGGGCTTCATGTCCGGCCAGGATGCGTTCTATTTCAATTATCAGGGCATAGACAAACAGAAGTTCCTCAAATCGATTACCGTCGATGTAAAGCCAGGCTCGGTCGTTTATCTGGGCAGCTATCGCGTGACGGGCATAGACCGGAATCTCTTCAAAGCGGACACCTTCGGCATCAAGCGCAGCAAGACACCCTCCCGGCACACAATACTCAAACATCTGATCAAGGCGACCAAAGGAACGGGTTGGGACGCGCGCTTCGAAAAGGCTATGAAGTGACGAGTGCGATTCTCGTCTGACCTGGCCGGCATCTCGGCGAATACGGGCAACTGACCGGATGGATCGCCAGCACCTGGAGCTGCTGCTCGTCCGCGAAATGCCCTACGGCAAATACAAGGGCCGGAAGATTGCCGACCTGCCCGGAAATTATCTGAACTGGTTCGCGCGCAAGGGTTTTCCGCCCGGCGAGCTCGGGCAATTGCTGGCGCTGATGCAGGAGCTCGACCATAACGGCCTGTCGTCGCTGCTCGATCCGCTGCGCAGGCGCTGAAATCCCGTCCGGTGTCCGGAAGCGGGATTTTTGGTAAAAATCAATTTAAAACATATGGTTGGGCTATTCCGGCCGTGTATTTGAACCAGAGGCGTATAATGCCGGTCTAGAAGCCTGGCGGAGCTTATTTCCCGTCCCTTATGAAGAGATCAGAAAATTGACGACGATTAGTTTTGCAGATTTAAAGTTGGCCCCGGAAATTCTCAACGCGCTGACCGAATCCGGCTACACCACTCCCACTCCTGTTCAGGCTCAGGCCATCCCTTTGGTGCTCGAAGGCAGCGACCTGATGGCGGGTGCGCAGACCGGCACCGGCAAGACCGCCGCATTCGCGCTGCCGCTGTTGCAGAAGTTGTTGCCGCACGCCAGTTCCAGCACTTCGCCCGCGCGCCATCCGGTGCGCGCGCTGATCCTGGTGCCGACACGCGAGCTGGCGATCCAGGTGGAAGAGAGCGTGAAGGCGTACGCGAAACATACCAAGTTGCGTTCGCTGGTGGTGTTCGGCGGTGTGGATATCAGGACGCAGACGCCGACCCTGAAGCGCGGTGTGGAGATTCTGGTCGCGACGCCGGGCCGCCTGCTGGACCACGTCGAGATGAAGTCGGTGCAGTTGAATCAGGTGCAGATGCTGGTGCTGGACGAAGCGGATCGCATGCTGGACATGGGCTTCATGCCCGACCTGAAGCGCATCCTGGCGTTGTTGCCGAAACAGCGGCAGAACCTGATGTTCTCGGCCACATTCTCGGGTGAGATCAAGAAACTGTCGGCGGAGTTTTTGACCCGGCCCAAGCTGATCGAGGTCGCGCGCAGCAATGCCACCGCCGAGAACGTCACGCAAAAAGTCTATCTGGTCGAACAGGCGGACAAGCACGTGCTGCTCGCTCAGCTGTTGCGCGGCAGCGATGCGTCGCAGGTGCTGGTGTTCACCAAGACCAAGCTGACGGCCAGCCGGCTCGCGAAGCAGTTGCAGAAAGAAGGCGTTGCGGCCGATGCGATCCATGGCGACAAGACCCAGCTGGAGCGCATCAAGGCGCTCGATGCGTTCAAGAGCGGGGCCGTCACCGTGCTGATCGGCACCGATGTTGCCGCGCGCGGCCTGGATATCGACCAGCTGCCGATGGTGATCAACTACGAGATACCCAGCGCGCCTGAAGATTACGTGCACCGCATCGGCCGCACCGGCCGCGCGGGCGCTTTCGGCAAGGCGATCTCGCTGGTGTCGCCGGAAGAAGAGAAATACCTGAACGAAATCGAGAAGCTGATCAAGAAAGAGATTCCGAAAGAAAAAGCGGATGTGCCGCATGCTTCCCGGAACAGCGGCCGGTCAGAAAGGGC
This sequence comes from Gallionella sp., assembly GCA_022340615.1. Lineage (GTDB taxonomy): Bacteria > Pseudomonadota > Gammaproteobacteria > Burkholderiales > Gallionellaceae > Gallionella. The sequence goes on from JAJDNO010000077.1 coordinate 6,018, forward strand.
GCCGCGCGAACATCAGGGCCATGCGCCTCGGGGTGATCGCTCGGATCGCGGCCGTTCGCCGCGCGGCGATCATGCCGAGCGCAGCCACGCGCGCCCGGCCGCACCGAAGAAACCCAGCCACGATCCGTGGTTCGACAAGCCATACGAACCCAGCACCACCGCCCCAATTCCGAAGCAGCCGGAGCAGCACCCGGTCGCGAAAACCAGGAAACCGGTCGCTGCATTATTCCAGCGCAAGTCCACGACGGAAAAAGCCTAGGTACGGCGCTGCCCGATTGTGTTGCCTGGAGCGGAACAGCCGCATGCATTGCGGCAAACGATACGCAATTTTGTATACTGGATTATGACTGCCTGGTGCAGGACTGCCGTTCCGGCAGAAGCTGGTTCCATCCGTTGATCGAAACGTTTAGAGGAGCGAATAATCATGATTTTTTCCGAAGCTACTTGCAAAACATGGACCCCGCGGCTGCTGGGTATCTTGCGCATCATCGTCGGTTTCCTCTTTTTGCAGCATGGCTCGTCCAAGCTTTTGGGTTTTCCGCACAATACGATGTTCGACGGCCTGCATCTGTTCTCGCTGATCGGTCTGGCCGGTACGCTCGAACTGGTCGGCGGTTCGCTGGTTCTGCTCGGGCTGTTTACGCGGCCGGTTGCGTTCGTCCTGTCGGGCGAGATGGCGTTTGCGTATTTCATGGCGCATGCGCCGGGCGGGCTCCTGCCCATCATGAACCACGGCGAACTGGCGGTGATGTTCTGCTTCGTGTTCCTGTATCTTTCTGCGGCGGGCGGCGGGGCATTCAGCCTGGACGGAATACGCAAGAAAGGCTGATCCGCCCCGATTCGGCTGTTCGTCAGGATGAACAGCTGACTTCAATCTGCCGCGCCCAGTCCGGTGGCGCGGCAGCATAACTTTCCATTTCCGTCTGTTCGTCGAACGGTCTGGCCAGCAGCGCCAGCAGCCGGTCGATCTCCGAGAAATCGCGCTGCTTTTCTGCCCGTTCGATCGCATTCTGCGCGAGGTAGTTGCGCAGGATGTATTTCGGATTCACCGCGTCCATGCGCGCCTTGCGTTCGCGATCGTTGCAGGATTCCTGTTTCAGCCGCACTCGGTAGGCTGAGGACCACGCATCGAATGCGGCGCGGTCGATGAACTGGTCGCGCAAAGTTTCGTTGGCCGCATCGGGCGCTGAATCGAAATTTCCGAGACCGCGAAACAGGTTTGTGTAGTCTGTTCGGCTGTCGTGCATGATCTGCAGCAGCGAGCCGATCAGCTGTATGTCTTCGTCGAGAATTTTTTCCAGGCCCAGTTTGGCACCCATCAATTCGGCGTAATGCCGGTGGTAGGCCGGTGCGTATCCGTCCAGCACCTCGTGCGCCTGCTGTTTCTCGATCAACGGCGACAGCGCCTGCGCGAGGCAGGCGAGGTTCCACAGTCCGATCTGTGGCTGCTGGTCGTAGGCGTAGCGGCCGCGCGGATCGGAGTGGTTGCAGATGTAGCCTGGATCGTAGCCTTCCATGAAGCCGAACGGGCCGTAGTCGAAGGTCAGTCCGAGTATCGACATGTTGTCGGTATTCATCACACCGTGCGAGAAGCCGACTGCCTGCCACTGTGCCATCAGTTTCGCGGTGCGCTGCGTGACTTCGTTAAGGAACAGCTGGTATTTGTCATTATCGCCGGCAAGGTGCGGGAAGTGTCGGGCGATGACATAGTCGGCCAGCGTGGCGATCTGGTCATGCTGGCCGCGCGAGAAAAACACTTCGAACGAGCCGAAGCGCACATGCGACGGTGCAAGCCTTGTCAGCACCGCTGCGGTTTCGATGCGCTCGCGGTACACCTCTTCATCGCTGCCGGTGATGCACAGCGCGCGGCTGGTCGGGATGCCCAGTCCGTGCATCGCTTCCGAACACAGGTATTCGCGGATGCTGGAGCGCAGCACTGCGCGGCCGTCGCCGTCGCGTGAGTAGGGCGTGACGCCGGCGCCCTTGAGCTGCACATCCCAGAGTTCGCCGGAACGATTGCGCACTTCGCCGAGCAGGATCGCGCGACCGTCGCCAAGCTGCGGCACGAAGTGGCCGAACTGGTGACCCGCGTACAGCATTGAAAGCGGCTCGGCACCGGGCAGCAGGCGGTTGCCTGTGAAGTGTTCGGCAAAATCGGGGCGCGCTGCTTCCGCGCTGTCGAGATCGATCAGTTGCGCCGCATTGGTGTTGAAGCTGACCAGATAAGGATCCGGCAGCGGCGTCGGAGACAGCCGGCTGTGGAAGCTGTCGGGCAGGCTCGCAAAGGTATTGTCGAAATTCAGTTGTTCAAGTCTGTTCATCGGAAATGACGCAGCGCCCCGCGAAGGAGGCGCTGCCGTTTGTTTGTTGCAGGATAGCGGGTCAGACGCAGCCGGTCGGTTTCGGCAGGCCGCCGTATTTGGTAATGGGCTTCATCGGGCCGGTCATCCACAGGTCGAAAACTTCCTTCTGGTCCTGCTCGATATATTTGGCGAATTTGCGTATCGGCGGCACGGAGCCGAATTCTTCGTAGAACTCGCGGGCTTTCATGATCTGTGCCCACTTCTCGTCGTTCAATTCGTAATTGTCTGCTTCTGCCATCGCTTTCGCGATCTCCGGTGTCCAATCATCCATGCTCTCGAGGTAGCCGTCTCCGTCGCGCTTCGGTATTTCCATTTGCATTTCTCCTGTTTCAATTAATGACTGATAGTTAAATGGTGACTGGGTGTGATGATAATAAATCCGAGTGAAACAGTCAAGTAATAGTGCCCGACGGTGAGCGGTTACAATAGCTCCGTAATAATGGCATCGACTTGCGGTGTCGCAATGTTTGGCAAATTGAGGACTTGAGGATATGAAGATCAGATGGAGATGGGCGTCCGCGTTGCTGCTGCTTTCCGGATGTTCCGGGGTGCCGGAAGGACTGCAACCGGTGACCGGATTTGACGTACAGAAATACCTGGGCCACTGGAACGAGATCGCGCGGCTGGATCACCGCTTCGAACGCGGCCTGAGCGATGTTACGGCGGACTACCACAAGCTTCCGGATGGCCGAATCGGGGTGATCAACCGCGGTTTCGATGCAAAAAACAACAAGTGGAAACAGGCAGAAGGCGTCGCGCGGTTCCAGGGCAGTCCGGATGTGGGCAGCCTGGAGGTATCTTTCTTCGGGCCGATCTACGGTGCCTACAACGTGCTGGTGCTCGATCCGCAATATCGATACGCGCTGGTGGCCGGACCGAACCGCAATTATCTGTGGATACTCGCGCGCAGTCCGCAGCTTGATCCGAAAATACTGGCAGAATTGGTCGGGCGTGCCAAAGAGCTGGGATTTTCAACCGACAAGCTGATTTATGTCGAGCATTCCCAAACACCCATCATGGTCGATTGATATGACGAAAAGAATAGCCGTAGTCTTTGTCTGCATGGGCAACATCTGCAGATCGCCCACCGCTGAAGCGGTGTTCCGCCACTATGTCGAGAGCGCCGGAATGTCCGGACAGATCATGATCGACTCGGCCGGCACGCACGATTACCACATCGGCGACAAACCCGATGCGCGCGCGCAGCACGCGGCACAGCAGCGCGGCTATGACATGAGCCGGCTGCGAGGCCGCCAGGTCGAACAGGAGGATTTTCGCCGTTTCGATTACGTGCTCGCAATGGACTCTGCCAACCTCTCCATCCTGCAGCGCATCACGCCGCCCGGCAGCGAAACCCGGGCGCGGCTGTTTCTCGAATATGCGCGCCATCACCGCGAGCGCGATGTGCCCGACCCGTATTACGGCGGCGCGGACGGTTTCGAGCGCGTGCTGGACATGGTCGAAGATGCGGCGCAGGGTTTGCTGCAAGAGATACGCCAGCACTATTTTTCCGAATAGGCTTCGTGAAATGAAAAAGCCGCACGACTTTCATCGTGCGGCTTTGTTTATTGCAGGCCGGGTTATCCCTGCTGAGTGTGCTGCGTCTCGATCTGCTCCAGCGGTTCATTCTCGACATAGACTTCACGCTGGCGCGGACGACGGCGCGGCGCGTTTCGTTCCGCAGCAGCGGCAGGAAATTCCGGTATGGTTCCCAGCTTGATCGGATCGGTCTCGATCTGGATCAGTCCCGAAGCCGCGGCCAATTCCGAAGTCTGGACAGGGGCCGAAGTCTGGACAGGGGAAGGGGCAGGAGCCTCAACATGGGGCCGCGCTGCAACTGGTGCCGTAGACACGGTAGCGGGCAGGTTTTCCGGAACAACCTGGGGCAGGTTCGCTTCAACCACTGCAGGTAGTGTTGGCGCTAACTCGGCAGGGACACTGGGCTTATAGACTTCCGGCATCGCGATGTATTCGCTGGGCCGAACGAATCCGTCCGGGTAGGCGATATATTCCGTCGGCTTGGCGGGCGCGGTAGCGACCGGCTCCCCGGGCCGCTGGGCTTGGCTATTCGCTGCTGCTGCTTCCCGTTGCTCGCGTTCCTTGCGACCGCCGCGGCGTCCGCGGCGGCGTCCGCCTTCCCGTGGCGGCGTGATGGCTTCTGTTTGTTCCAGTGCGGCAACCTGGCTTTCCAGCACCGGCTTTTCTTCGCCTGTCCTGTTGGCCTGCGCTGCGCCGGGCATGCCCTTGGCTGAACCTTCGCCAGCTGCACGCTGGGGACGCTGCGGCCTGGGCTGACGCTGTTCCTGGGTTTTTGCATCCGCCGGCTTCTGGCCACTGCGCGGTTCATTGCGGTTGCGATTCGCTGCTTCGCCGCGTTCGCCGCGGCCGCGATCGCGGCGCTTGCCGCCGTTTCCATCGCCGCGTTCTCCGCGTTCCGGACGCTTCGCGTTGCGCTGCCTGTTAGGGGCAGTCCTGGCCTGCGGCTGTTCTTCCTCGCCAGCCGATGTCAACCAGGAGAATAATTTCCCGAACAACGATGTTTTTGCTGCTTTCGCTTTCATCGGTGCTGCCTTGATCGGGGTGACGCCCTGCACCACGGCCTTGGCGCGGGTGGCTTTTTGCTGTTCCTGTGCGGCGCTCAGCGGTCTTTCCTCGTCAGGTTTTTCCACCAGCTTGTAGCTTGCCTGCAATGCTTCGCTGGTCATGTCGTCCTGGCGCAGCCGGTTGATGCTGTAGTTGGGTGTTTCCATATGCGGGTTGGGGATCAGCGTGATGCCGACCTTCAGGCGCGATTCGATGCGGAATATGTCGGCGCGCTTCTCGTTGAGCAGGAAGGTCGCGACATCCACCGGCACCTGCACGTGTATCGCCGCGCTGCTTTCCTTCATCGCCTCTTCCTGGATGATGCGCAGGATGTGCAAGGCCGAAGACTCGATGCCGCGGATGTGGCCGATGCCGCTGCAGCGCGGGCAGGGGATGTAGTTGCCTTCGCCGAGGCTCGGTGCGAGGCGCTGGCGTGACAATTCGAGCAGACCGAAGCGCGAAATCTTTGCGGTCTGCACGCGTGCGCGGTCGTAACGCAGCGAGTCGCGCAGGCGATCTTCGACATCGCGCTGGTTGCGGTTGCTTTCCATGTCGATGAAGTCGATCACGATCAGACCGCCCAGGTCGCGCAGGCGCAGCTGGCGCGCAATTTCTTCCGCCGCCTCGAGGTTGGTGTTGAACGCGGTGGCTTCGATGTCCGTACCTTTGGTCGCGCGCGCCGAGTTGATGTCGATCGAAGTCAGCGCTTCGGTATGGTCGATCACGATCACGCCGCCGGACGGCAGGCGCACTTCGCGAGCATGCGCGGATTCGATCTGGTGCTCGATCTGGAAGCGCGAGAACAGCGGCACGTCGTCGACATAGCGCTTGATGCGGTTCACATTGCCCGGCATCACCGTGCTCATGAACGCGAGCGCCTGCTGGTAGACTTCTTCGGTATCGATCAGGATTTCGCTGATTTCGGGGTTGAAGTAGTCGCGGATTGCGCGCACCACCAGGCTGCTTTCAAGATAGATCAGCGAAGGCGCCTTTTCCGATTCGGCAGCACCCTCGATCGCATCCCACAATTGTTTCAGGTAATCGAGGTCCCACTGCAATTCTTCCTCGTTGCGGCCGATGCCGGCAGTGCGGGCGATGATGCTCATGCCCTGCGGAACATCGACCTGCGACAGTACCTGGCGCAGTTCGTCGCGATCCTCGCCCTCGATGCGGCGCGATACGCCGCCGCCGTTCGGGTTGTTCGGCATCAGCACGATGTAGCGGCCGGCCAGGCTGATATAGGTGGTCAGCGCCGCGCCCTTGTTGCCGCGTTCGTCCTTTTCCACCTGCACCAGCAATTCCTGGCCTTCGCGCAGGGCTTCCTTGATCGAGGGGCGGTTGCCGCTGCCGGACTGGTAATACTGGGGGGCGACTTCCTTGAATGGCAGAAAACCGTGGCGGGAACCGCCGTATTCGACGAAGCAGGCTTCGAGGCTGGGTTCCAGGCGGGTGATGACGGCTTTGTAGATGTTGCTTTTGCGTTGTTCCTTGCCGGCGGTTTCAATGTCCAGGTCTATGAGTTTCTGACCGTCGACAATGGCGACACGTAGCTCTTCCGGCTGCGTCGCATTGAATAACATGCGTTTCATTATATTTTCTCCCGCGCTCTGACACGGGCGAGACCAGGCTATACGCGGTTAAGCGTTACGGACGAGCAAACACCGAGCAATCGTGCAATCAGTCTTGTAAAGTGCGATCGGTTGGTCAATTCGGTTCTCTATCGGTAGCCAGTCTTCATCAATTGTTCTCGGGGATTTCGGCATCGGTGGCTGCGGGTGCATCGCTGCACTCGCCAGTCCGACCGCTGCAAAAGTCCCCTTGGGGTGTTGCAGCCCCGATCAATATTGCCGGGGCTGCAGCACGTAAAATCCACAGGTGCTTTGAGCGCGCAAATCTATTACTATCACTGCTGGTTCCGGTGAGTGATGTTAACCGGGCTGCGGCTGGAAGGGTGGCGGCGCAATGCGCCGTCGCTTGAGCCAAATGTTCTTTGGCGGCCAGTTTCTGAGGCTCAGGATGCAGTTGCATCCCAAAGTTACCCATTCCAAATCACGCGAGCGACGAAGTATAAGCAAAATGAATGGTTTAAGCAAAGACTCTGTGAGTTTTGTGGAAATCGACGAAAGCGGCGAGTCCCAGCGCATCGACAACTTCCTGTTCAAGCATCTGAAAGGCGTGCCGAAAAGCCATGTCTACCGCATTCTGCGCGGGGAGGTGCGGGTCAACAAAAAGCGCATCGACCAGACCTACAGGCTGAAGCTGGGCGATCTGCTGCGCATTCCGCCGATTCGCGTCGCGGAAAAACACGAGATCGAGCAAACGCACATCCCTGCGGTGGAATTCCCGATCATTTACGAGGATGATGCGCTGGTGGCGGTGAACAAGCCTGCCGGCGTCGCGGTGCACGGCGGCAGCGGGGTCAGCTTCGGGGTGATCGAGCAGATGCGCCGCGCCCGTCCCCAGGCGAAATTCCTGGAACTGGTGCACCGGCTGGACCGCGAGACTTCCGGCGTGCTGCTGCTCGCGAAGAAGCGTTCCGCGCTGACCGCGATGCACGAGATCATGCGCGAGGGCAACAGCGACAAGCGCTATTTCGCGCTGGTGCTGGGTGAATGGAAGAACGTGAGGCAGCACGTCAAACTGCCGCTGCACAAGTACGACACGCCGCAGGGCGAGAAGCGCGTGACGGTCAGGGAAGACGGGCAGGCATCGCACACCGTGTTTGCATTGCAGAAAAACTGGCCGCCGCAAAAGAACCTGCCGGCATTCTCGTTGCTGGAGGCGCAGCTGAAGACCGGCCGAACCCACCAGATCCGCGTGCATCTCGCGCATCTTGGCTTCCCGATCGCCGGCGACGACAAATACGGCGACTTTGCGAGCAACAAGGCGCTGGCGAAACAGGGATTGAAAAGGATGTTCCTGCATGCTTACAGCATCGCGTTCGCGCATCCGCTGACCGGTGAGCCGATGCGGCTGGTCGCGCCGCTGGCGCAGGATCTGGAGCGGTTTATCGCGAAGCTGGACGAGCTTCGCGCTGAGGAGCGGTCAGTTCAGGACTGACCGTGCTGGCGTGGGCAACGCAAGCGCCCGTACGGAATCAATCCTCCGGCCGATCCATAACGATCATTCCCAGATATCCACGGCGATGCCCCGTTCGCGCAGCGCGTCGGCGCGCGCGCGGATGTAGCGCTGCAGGCTGGGCTGTGTTCTGTAAGAGCCGGACGAGACATAGTCCAGCACCGACTGGAAATGAAAGCTTTTCAAAAAGGCCTCTATCCGGATCACCTCTTTTCCGGCATCGAACACAACCACACTGGGTACGTATCCGATTTTGAGTTCGTTCGCCCAGTCGCGCGCCGTGGTTCGGCGCCCGTCCGGGGTGATCACCGGGGTATGGGCCCAGCGATCCAGCTGAACCACGTTGAAATTCCGGATCAGCTTCAGTGTCTCGGGGTCGTGCAGTATGTGGCTGTGCATCCGGTCGCAACCGGAACAATCCTTCTGTTCGAAAAATACCGCCAGCGGTTTGGCTGCGGCGATCCTGTTCAGGTTATAGGGAGGTTGCGCAAAGAAAGGTTCCGGATTAAGCACGCCTTTCGAAGGTGGCGGGTCCAGCCTGGCGTAGTATTCGGGGAACGTCATTTTCCCTTCCTGCTTTTCACCGACGTACTTCAGCGCGGCGAGAAACTGGTGGGGCGGGTAATAGCCGTTGATGCGCAACACGATTTCGCCCTTTTCGTCGATCAGCAGTATGGTGGGCGTGAACCAGACCTGGAGTTTCTCGGCGAGCTGTTTTTCCGTCATCTGTTTGCCGGAAAAATCGGTTACCTCCCGATCGCCCCAGATATTCATATCGATGGCTTCAAAGTGCCGGCGCGTGTATGCCACGATGTGTGGCTGGCTGAAATTGGTATTGAACAGTTCGGCGCAGTATGGGCAGCCATTCTGACCAAAATAGAGCAACAGCCGTTTGCCGCTCCGTGACGCTTCGGCGACATCGTCGGGCATGTCCAGGAATGAGTGCTTGAACCATCCGGGAACGATGAAATGGCCTGCGCCTTTAAGCTCGGCCTTTTCAGCCGCCGATGCCGTCATGCTCGTCAGGCCAAGAATCGCACACAAGCCCAACAAGATCGTGGATGCGACAAAAATTTTCTTCATGTCCTTTTCCTCCCGATTGACCGAATTGAGTTTGTCCGGACAAATACAGCATGCCGCTTTGCAGCGCTTGACCAGGTTTCATGCTTTGCACAGCGGGCAGTGTTTCGCTGAAGTTGCTGCGGTGCCGGGAAATCGTAGCAATAAGTCGCAATAAATACCATTGATTTAAGCCATCGATTTAAGCCAACGATTTAACTTGGGCCGGCGCATTGTTCCGATTACCCGACTTTAATCAGCCTGCCTGCACAAGCGTATAATCTGGCGACTGCTCATAAAGCGGAGAGCTTACTCGCGATATGGCTCATCACATCATCATCGTCGGCGGCGGTGCGTCCGGCCTCGAACTGGCGACCAGGCTGGGCAACCGGCTTGGCAGGAAACATCTTGCCGATATCACTCTGATCGACTCCAGCCGCACCCATATCTGGAAACCGCTGCTGCACGAGATTGCAGCCGGAACGCTGGATTCTGCCGAGGACGAACTGGAATACCTGGCACAGGCGCGCTGGAATCATTTCCGCTACCGTCTCGGCCGCGTGATCGGCCTGGACCGCGAGCGCAGGGAGGTACTGCTTGCGCCAACGCTGAACGATCAGGGGGAGGAGATCATTCCCGAGCGCCGCTTCAGTTTCGACACGCTGGTTTTTGCTGTGGGCAGTCTGAGCAATGATTTTGGCATTCCCGGCGTGCAGCAGCATTGTTTGTTCCTCGACAGCACCGAGCAGGCGGAGCGCTTCCAGCAGAAACTGCTTAACTGCATGCTCAAGGCGCACACCCAGGGCAAGCCGATAGAACCGGGACAGCTGGATGTCGCGATCGTCGGTGCCGGCGCTACCGGGGTGGAACTGGCCGCACAACTGCACCACGTGACTCGCCTGGTGTCTGCATACGGGCTGGATACGATCGATCCCGCGGAAGATATCAGACTGCACGTGATCGAGGCCGGGCCGCGCATACTCCCGGCGCTGCCGACGCGGCTGTCCGATGCGGCCGTGCGCGAACTGGACCATCTGGGCGTAACCGTCCATGTCAACCAGCGTGTCGTTGAAGTCAATGCACGGGGCATCGTTTCCGCGGCAGGCGTGACCATCCCGGCTGCGATCAAGGTCTGGGCGGCCGGCATCAAGGCACCGGAGTTCCTGAAGGATATCGCCGGGCTGGAAACCAACCGCATCAACCAGCTGGTGGTCAAACGCAACCTGCAGTGCACGCGCGATGAAAATATATTCGCGATCGGAGACTGCGCGGCCTGTCCGATGGACGAGTCGGGCAACAATGTACCGCCGCGTGCGCAGGCTGCTCATCAGCAGGCAACGACATTGTCCAGAACGCTGGTGCGCCGTCTTCACGGCAAGCCGCCGCTGGATTATCGATACCGGGACTATGGCTCGCTGGTTGCGATGGGCAGATACAGCACCGTCGGCAGCCTGATGGGCGGGCTGGTCGGAAGCATGATGATATCGGGTTTTATCGCCCGCTTTGTCTATCTGATGCTGTACAAGATGCACCAGGCTGCGCTGTATGGGTGGCCGCGCGCATTGCTGATCTCGCTGCTGCATTTCCTGCGCAAGGGCATCGATCCCCAGGTCAAACTTCATTGATGTGCGTGCCCGCAACGGACACGGGCCGCTTCGCTGTTTCAGCCGGTCTTGTCCATCCTGACCGCCAGCGTTCCCGAGCGGATATGCAAATCCCGTTGCGGGAATGGAATTTCGATATTCCGTTTTCTGAGTTCGTCCTCGATCGCCCACAGGAATACCGCCTGGGTTTTTCCCGGTGTCGTGATCGTGCTCGGCCCGACCCACACCACCAGCTCGAAATTCAGGCTGCTGTCCCCGAACCCGACCAGCCACACATCGGGTTCGCGACCGGGCTCGTGCACGGTGCCGATGATGCTGTCTGCGGCAGCGATACCCGCTTCCTTGACCAGTTGCTTGTCCACGCCGTAGGCAACGCCGAACGGGACATGGATGCGCCGCACCCGCTCGCCCAGAGTCCAGTTGACGACCCGGCCGGTGATGAATTCCGAATTGGGCACGATGATGTCGATCAGGTCTGAAGTCGTGACGCGCGTATAGCGCAGATTGATTTCAGTGACCCTGCCCATCACGCCGGATTGCAGATCGACAAAGTCATCTACCTTCACGATCTCTTCGATCAGGATGATGATGCCGGACACGAAATTGCTGATGATGTTCTGCAGGCCAAATCCGACACCGACGCCGATTGCACCGCCGATCACGGTGAAGCTGGCCATGTCGAAACCGATGTAGCTGAGTCCGAGCACTAACCCGATTATCCAGATCGCATAGCGGCTCATTCGGCTCAGCGCATACCAGCCCGGCGTGACTTTCTGGTTTCTTTGGCGCCCCACCCGGGCGATGATTTTTTCGATCATGACGCCGATACGCCAGATCGCGGTCAGTATGAACAGCAGGACGATCACGCGGATCAGGTTGATTTGCGTGTCGGCGATGGAGAACCACGGAACAGTGGCCGCATCTTTGAGCTTGTGATACATCTCCAGCAATATGTTCATGCGTACTGCTCCGGTTCTCGATTTCGATTGGACATTCTATACAGTCGGGCCATACTATCATCCGTATGCAGACAGCGGAATCGGGAGGGCTCATGTCGGACAGGACACTCAGGTACATCATTGCGCTTGCAATCGCGATGCTGCTTATCTTTCAGATCGGTACGCTGATTTCCGGCTTTTTCGGGATGGTCTGGGGCCTGGTATCGGCGATCGTGGTTGCGGCGGTATCGTTTCTCTCATCGCGCCTGGCCAAAGCCGGCGGCAAGGGTTCGCTGTGGTTTCTGTTTCCGATCGTCGTGTTCACGCTGATCCCGATCGCATTGACGGTATGGCGCGGCGTCACCGAGGATCAAACCTGGCTGGACATGCTGGCCAGGCTTACTCCGTTCACGGTCGGCTTCGCTGCGCCGATCATATTGCTGCTGCTCGCCTATTACGAGCTGCGCAAGCGCGACATCAGGAGCTGACCGTTTGTTCGGGCGGCGGCCTGAACAATACCAGTCAGGCCGGTTTGGGGAGTCTGACCCGCGCGCCGAGCATCGCACCGATCGTGACCGCGCTCAGTCCAACCACCGTGTACAGGGAAAGCGGCTCGCCCAGGATGGGAACCGCGGCGACAGATGCCAGGCCGGGCACGAGGGCCATCAGCAGGGTCACGGTCTGGGCACCGAGACAGCGGACCGCAAAGGTGTACAGCAGCATTGCGACGAATACCACCAGTATGCCCTGATAGACTCCCTGAATTGCAATTTCGGCAACCGGAGCGTGGGCCATCGTGCTGGGCAGGAATAGCCACCAGACCGGCAGATACAGGACTGCGCTGCCCAGCGTGGTGGTGACCGCGACGGTCATAACCGGCACCGGGTAGCGCCGCAGCAGCAGCGTGAATATCGCCCAGATCGCCGATCCGCAAAAATACAGCAGGTCGCCTAACAACTGCAGGCCGGTCATGCGTGCGCCATGGGAAAACGTGTCCGCTGCAGTGAACAGGATTCCGATGAACACCAGGATCAGCGCAATCCGCTGCGGCGGTGTCGGCCTTTGCCGCAGCCACAGCCACGCAATCACGGCGGTGCTGAATGGCAGCGAGCCGGGCAGCAGCACCGCGGCGTGTGCGGCAGGCGCCAACCTGAATGCTGCATATACGGTGATCGCATAACCGACACCGCCGAACAGCGAGAACAGCAGGGCCACTTTCAATGGCGGCAGAGTTACCCGCGGCAGGAAGAACAACGCGATCACCGCGCCGACGCCGAAACGCAGTGCGGTCACGTCCCATCCGGTCAGCACGCCCTTGCCGCCGTAGCGGCTGACCAGTATGAACCCGGTCCAGATGCAAAGCGCAAGAAATGACGCGATCAGGCCGGAGCGGGTCGAATGGGTTTCGTTCATCAGGGTCGGATATGGAATATATTGGTCGCAGGCTAGTGCCTGGTGCGCGACAAGTATACCGTTACTTCCTCGCGGTCATGGTACAGATGCTTGGCCATCATGCGGTAGTTGATGCCTGCTTCGTCCAGCTGGTTGCGGATGCCGCCCAGCGCGCTGTCGAGCGCGGCAAGGCGCTGCTTCATCGGCAGCTTCAGGTTGAAGATCGCGTGTTTGCACCAGCCCGACACGAACCAGCTGCCGACCAGGTTTGCGACCCGGGAGGGTTTTTCCACCATGTCGCAGACCAGCCAGTCTGCCGCCTTGCGCGGCGCATATTTGAAGCCGTCCGCCTTCAGGTGCTGCACCAGCGGATGGGACTCCACGGCGCCCTTCAACGGGCCGTTGTCGACCGCAGTCACGCGGATGCCGCGTTTCACCAGTTGCCAGGTCCAGCCGCCCGGCGCCGCGCCGAGGTCGACCGCCTGCATGCCTTGCCGCAACAAGCGGGTCTGTTCGCCGCGGTCCATGAACACTTCGATCGCTTCGGCCAGTTTCATCGTGGAACGGCTCGGCGCCTCGGGAGGCATGGACTGGCGGACGATGCCCATGATCGCATTCGCGCTGTTGCCCGGATCGCTGCTGCCGATCAGCGCAGAATGCCGGTCAGGGAAGAAAACATGCAGGCGCACCGAATAGGGATCGTCGGTCAAGCGCCCCTGTTCGCGCAAAGCGGTCTCCAGCAGCGGCTGGAAACGCCGCGTAAACGCGGACAGCAGCTTGCCCTCGTTGGTATCCGGGACTTCCAGCCAAAGCGTGCCGAAGTTTCCCGGCAGTGCGGCGATCGCATCGAGTATCGGAGTCAGCCGGTCGCGCTCGGGCAGCTCGGCAATGATTGCATGCAAGCGGATCAACTGGCGTGCGAAGATCAGTTCGCGGTAATTCAGCAACTGATCGTTGAGCGTGACGACTGCGTACGCGCTGTCGGCAACGGGTGCAAATTGCTCTGCGCCAACGATGGGTTTTTGCTGCTTCGCCTGGCGCAGCGCTTCCTGCGCACAATCCTGTTCGAAGCCGGCGCGGCAATACAAAAGCCAGCTCTGCTTGGGTGGTATTTTAGTTTCAGCATAACGCGGCCTTGCCGCATTAGCTTGCACTGAAACTCCATCCATTCTTTGTGTGTTGAGTCGTTTTCATTACGGCATTGTGGCACAGGTTGGGGGAGCATCTTTAAAGTGGTAATATCCGCGCCTTTCTTTTGACAGCGAAGCAATGACTAAACGCTACGATTTGATCGTGTTCGACTGGGACGGCACGGTGATGGATTCGACCGCGGTGATCTCGGGTTCGATACAGGCCGCGTGCCGCGACCTGGGGCTGAATGTACCCGACGACGAAACCGCGCGCCACGTGATCGGCCTCGGCCTGGACCAGGCGCTGCGCTATGCGGTGCCCGATATGCCGGACGCGATGCGCCCGGATCTGGTGGAACGCTATCGCCATCACTTCCTAGCACAGGACCAAAAGATTCCGCTGTTCGCGGGTGCGCGGGAAACCATAGCGGAGTTGCACGGTGCGGGTTACCAGCTTGGCGTCGCAACCGGAAAGAGTCGGGCAGGGCTGGACCGGGCGCTGCAAGCCACCGCGATGAAGGGCTATTTCCATGCCACGCGAACCGCGGACCAGACTCTTTCCAAACCGAATCCGGCAATGCTGTTTGAACTGATGGACGAATTGGCGGTCAGTGCCGAGCGCACCCTGATGGTCGGCGATACCACCCACGATGTGCAAATGGCGCTGAATGCGGGGGTGGATGCGGTTGCGGTCGGGTACGGCGCGCATCCGCCGGAGCAGTTGCAGGAATTGAACCCGGTTGCGCTGGTGGGGGATTTCGCGCAACTGAGGTCCTGGTTCAAGGCTAACGCTTAACAAATTCATAAAGGAATGACGATGTCTGACCAAAACAGCAACTGGGAACGCGAGGTACTGGAGAAGCTGGCGCTGTCCGCCTTGCAGGAGCAGCGCCGCGCGCGGCACTGGGGGATATTTTTCAAGACGATGACACTGGCATTCATGTTCCTGCTGCTGTTCATTTTTCTCGGCTGGATCGGCAAGAGCGAGGTTGATCTGGTCAAGGGCAAGCACACCGCGCTGGTGGATTTGCAGGGCGTGATTTCTTCGAGCAGCGAGGCCAGTGCGGACAACATCATTTCCAGCCTGCAGGATGCTTTCAAGGACAAGAATACCCAGGGCGTGATCCTGCGCATCAACAGCCCCGGCGGCAGTCCGGTGCAGGCAGGCGAAATCAATGACGAGATATACCGGCTGCGCGCGAAGTATCCGAAGATCCCGCTGTATGTGGTGGTCGACGATATCTGCGCTTCCGGCGGCTATTACGTGGCTTCTGCTGCGGACAAGATCTATGTGGACAAGGCCAGCCTGATCGGCTCGATCGGCGTGCTGATGGACGGTTTCGGTTTCACCGGAACGATGGCCAAGCTCGGCGTAGAGCGCCGCCTGATCACGGCCGGCGTGAACAAGGGTTTCCTCGATCCGTATTCACCGCTGAATCCGAAGCAGAAGGCCTATGCGAAACAGATGGTCGAGGAAATCCACCAGCAGTTCATCGCGGTGGTCAGGAAGGGCCGCGGCAAGCGACTGAAGGAGACGCCGGACACGTTCAGCGGTCTGGTCTGGAACGGCCAGCGCGGTGTGGAGATGGGGCTGGCAGACGGCTACGGCACGGTGGATTCGGTCGCGCGCAATGTGATCAAGGCCAGCAATATCGTGGACTATACCGTCAAGGAAAATTTTGCCGACCGTCTGGCAAAACGCTTCGGCGTCGGGGTGATGAGCGCGCTCGGATTTTCGGCCCAGACCGGGCTGACCTTGCGCTAAGTCCGGCCGGGCGCCAGTTCCGCCAGCAGCTCGTCCGGGTCGCTGATCGGCGGCAGGCATTGCGTGCCGTGGCACAGCCAGGCAGCAGTTTGTGCGCTGTATGGTTTGTCCAGCGCGTCGGGAAGACCGGCCAGGTCATCCGCCAATGCAATCGTGATCAATTCGGGCTGATAACGATTCCGCAACAATTTTCGCCAGGCATCGGTCTCGCCGGCTGGTCCGCGCAACACCAGCAATGAAGGCGGATGCAGATGTTCCGCGAGCGCGGTGCACAGGCTGCAGTGGTAGCCGGCATCCTGCAGCAGTGCCGGGAAAAACAGCTTCAGGCAGCGTTCTGCGGCTTCCGCATATTCCAATTTTCCGGTCAGCAGGGACAGGCGCAGCAATGCCTGCGCCGCTATGCCGTTTCCGGAAGGCGTTGCATTGTCCGTACCGATCTTGTTGCGCTGGATCAGCACCTCGTGGTCATGGCTGGTGAAGAAGAATCCGCCATCCTGTTTGTCCTCGAAGCGTTCCAGCAGCGCGTCGGCCAGCTGCAAAGCAAATGCCATGTCGGTACTGCGGTATTCGCCCTGCAGCAATTCCAGCACCGCGTTCAGCAGGAATGCATGATCGTCCAGGTAGGCGTTCAGGTGCGCCTTGCCGTCCCTGCAGGTTGCCAGCAATTTGCCGTCGCACCAAAGCGTGGCGCGCACGAAATCGATCGCCCGCTGCGCAGAATGCAGCCAGTCGGTGCGGCCGAACACCCTTGCCGCGCGCGCCATGCCGGCGATCATCAGTCCGTTCCAGGCTGCGAGGATTTTTTCGTCGCGCCCCGGGCGGATGCGCTGCGCGCGAGCGACAAACAATTTCTGCCGCGCACTGGTCAGCAGAGCTGTTGCCTGTTCGGCAGGAATATTCAGCGATGCGGCGATTTGTTCCGGCGATGCGCTGACGCGCAAATTCCATGCATGATTTTCGAAGTTCGGCGCGCCATCCAGGCCGTAATAGCGCTCGACGACCGCGTATTCCTCTTCACTCAGCAGCACGCGAATCTCGTCGCGCTGCCACACGTAGAACTTGCCTTCCTCGTGTTCCGAGTCGGCATCCAGCGAGGAGTAATAACCTCCGTCCGGGGATTGCATCTCGCGCATCACCCAGGCGGCGGTCTGTTCGACCACGTTCGCGAACAGCGGCTCGCCGCTGCCCTGCCAGGCGTCGCAGTACAGGCCCAGCAACAGGCCGTTGTCGTACAGCATCTTCTCGAAATGCGGGATGTCCCAGCGTTCGTCGACGCTGTAGCGGCAGAATCCGCCGCCGAGCTGGTCGTACAGACCCCCGTGCGCCATCTGTTGCAGCGTGAAGTGCACGACGTGGCGCGCCTGCTCGTCGCCGGCCACTTGGCTGCGGCGCAGCAGCAGATCGAGTTCCGCAGGATGCAGGAATTTCGGCGCGCCGCCGAGGCCGCCATTCACGCTGTCGAAATGTGCGATGTTTTGCTGCGCCGCCAATGCCAGCGGTGCATCGTCCAGCACCGCTGCTTCCAGGTCCGCCCGGGGCACGGTGCGGGCCAGCGCATCGACCAGGTGCTTGCCCTGTTCTTCCAGTTCCGCGTGGTTCTGCGCATACACCTGTGCGACGCGCCTGAGCAGGTCGGGAAAGGCGGGCAGGCTATAGCGCGCCTGCTTCGGGAAATAGGTGCCGCCATAGAACGGCGTGCCGTCCGGGCTGAGGAACATCGTCAGCGGCCAGCCGCCGTTGCGCCGGGTCAGCAGGTGATGCGCCGTCTGGTAGATCTGGTCCAGGTCGGGACGTTCCTCGCGGTCGACTTTTATATTGATGAAATGTTCGTTCATCACCGCGGCGACCTCCGCGTCCTCGAACGATTCATGCGCCATTACGTGGCACCAGTGGCAGGCCGAATAGCCGATCGACAGCAGGATCGGCTTGTCCAGATCGCGCGCGAGCTTCAGCGTGTCCGGATTCCATGCGTGCCAGTCCACCGGGTTGTCCGCATGCTGCTGCAGGTAGGGGCTGGTTTCATTTGCGAGACGATTTGTCATGCTGTCAGTGGAGGAGAGGTTTTAATTCCCGCATCACGTTGTTCAGTATGTGCGGCTGCGCGGCGGCGATCGGGTGCAGGTTGTCGGCCTGGAACTGGTTCGCTGCGACGCCTTCCAGCAGGAACGGCAGCAGCCGGATGCGGTATTTCTTCGCGAGCCGCGGATAGACGTTCGCGAATTGCGTGATGTATTGCTCGCCGTAATTCGGCGGCAGCTTCATGCCGAGCAGCAGCACGCGTGCACCGGTGCTGCGGGATTTTCCGATGATGTAGGCGAGGTTTTTTTCCATATCGCCAATCGATGTGCCGCGCAGACCGTCGTTCGCGCCGAGCTCCACGATCACGATCTTCGGGCGGAACTGATGCAGCGCGCCGGTGATGCGCTGCCGCCCGCCGCTGGTGGTCTCGCCGCTGATGCTGGCATTCACGACATGATATTCCGGCCGGGATTGTTTCAATTCAATTTGCAACAAATGGACCCAACTTTTGTCTAGGGCCAGGCCATATCCGGCTGATAGACTGTCGCCGAATACCAGTATGTTTTTCGCGGCAAGCGCGCTGAGCGGCAAAAACAGTGCAAAGACCAATAAAATAATTCTTGAGGAAAGAAACTTCATGGGTGTGATTGTGCGGGCAGTTGATCTGACTAAGCAAGTTTTAAGCGGCGACCAGCCCTTGACCATACTGCACGAGGCAAGTTTCGCGGTCGAAGCCGGCGACAGCCTGGCGATCCTCGGCGCATCCGGCTCCGGCAAGACCACGCTGCTCGGATTGCTGGCCGGACTGGACTCGCCCAGCAGCGGCACGGTGTATCTCGACGGCACCGACATCTTCTCTTTCGACGAAGACAGCCGCGCGAAATTGCGCGGAAGGCTGGCGGGCTTCGTGTTCCAGTCTTTCCAGCTGCTGCCCGCATTGACCGCTCTGGAAAACGTGATGCTGCCGCTGGAACTGCACGGTGTGCCGGATGCGCGCGAACGCGCCACCGAAGCGCTGCGGCAAGTCGGGTTGGCGCAGCGCGCGCATCATGTGCCCAAGCATCTTTCCGGCGGCGAACAGCAGCGCGTTGCGATCGCGCGCGCATTCGTGGCCCGGCCGAAAATACTGTTCGCCGACGAACCGACCGGCAACCTGGATGCCGCAACCGGCAGCCAGATCATCGAACTGATGCTGGAGCTGAACCGCGCACAGGGCACCACGCTGATCCTGGTCACCCACGACGAGGCGCTCGCGCGGCGCTGCAAGCGGCAGCTGCATCTGGCGGATGGGCGGGTGGCATCATGATCCTGCCGAATTGCATATGAATCTGCTTCTCTCACTGAAACTGCTGCGCCGCGACTGGCGCGCCGGCGAGTGGCGCGTGCTGCTGATCGCGCTGGTGCTGGCCGTGGCCAGCATCGCCACGGTCGGACTGTTCGCGGACCGCGTGCGGCTTGCGCTGCAACAGGAGGCGACCAGCCTGATCGGCGCGGACCTGCGCATCTCTTCGACACGGCCATTGCCGAAAGCGTATCGCGCTGCTGCGCTGCAGCGCGGGCTGCGCGCGATCGAGTCGGATGCTTTTCCCAGCATGGTGACGGGCAAGAAAGAGAATCTGCTGGCGGACATCATGTCGGTGGAACAGGGGTATCCCTTGCGCGGCAAGATCATCATCGATGATGGCACGCAGCATGTCATCCGGAACGAAAACAGCGCCATCCCCGCGCGCGGCACGTTGTGGGCGGATGAGCGCCTGATGCAGCGGCTGGGATTGAAACTGGGCGACGAGATCGGCATCGGCAAGCTGCATTTGAAGGTGGCGGCGCGGGTGGTGCGTTTCGTTGATCAGTCGGTCGGCTTTGCCAGTTTCGCGCCGCGCGTGATCCTGAATGCGGAAGATTTGCCCGCCAGCGGATTGATACAGGAAGGCAGCCGTATCGGTTACCGTTTGATGGTGGCAGGCAATGCGAAGCAAATTGCCAGTCTGCGCAGCTGGCTGAAAACCCGGCTCACGCTGGGGCAGAAGATGGAGGATGTGCGCGATGCGCGTCCGGAAATACGCAGCGCGCTGGACCGCGCCGGACATTTTCTCGGGCTGGCCGCGCTGACCGCGGTGGTGCTGGCCGGTGTCGCGCTCGCGCTGGCCGCGCGGCACTTCATTTCGCGCCACCTGGACAGCTGCGCGATGATGCGCTGCCTCGGCGCGAACCAGGCGCAGGTGCTGCGCATTTTCCTTTACCAGTTCCTGCTGGTCGGTTTCTGTGCCGTGCTGTTCGGCGAGTTGCTAGGCTATCTGTCGCAGGCGATGCTGGTGAATTCCATTCCGTCGATGCGGGAAGCCGCATTGCCGCAGCCCGGCTGGACGCCGGTGTGGCAGGCCGCCACCAGCGGCTTCGGGCTGTTGCTGGGTTTCGCGTTCCTGCCGCTGTGGCAGCTGAAAAGCATTTCTCCGCTGCGCGTGATCCGCCGCGAACTGGGCGTGCCGCAAACCGGCACCGGCCTGCTGTATCTGTCCGGCGGAACCGTGCTGTGCGGACTGTTCCTGTGGCAGGCCGGGTCGCTCAAGCTCGGGCTGACGGTATTGGCCGGATTGATCGCGGGCCTGCTTTTGTTCGGTTTGCTGGCCTGGCTGATCCTGCGAGCGCTGGCCCGTCTGGGCAACCATGCGTTTTCCAATCTGGCGCGGCATGCGCGCAGCAATGCGGTGCAGATCGTCGCGCTGAGCCTGGGCGGCATGGCGCTGCTGCTGCTCACTTTCGTGCGCGCCGATCTGCTGGACAGCTGGCGGCAGCAATTGCCGCCGGATGCGCCGAACCGCTTCATCGTGAACATACAGCCGGACCAGCGCGCGGCGGTGCTGGATTTTTTCGCCGAGCGGGGACTGCCGCGTCCCGGATTGTTTCCGATGGTGCGCGGCCGGCTGGTCGCGATCAACAATCGCGAGATCAGCGGAGACGATTATTCCGAGCCGCGCGCACGCGCGCTGGTCGAGCGCGAGACCAACCTTTCCTGGCTGGATCATGTGCCTGACGGCAACAAGCTGGTGCAGGGCAGCTGGTTCAAGCCCGGTGCAACAGCCGAACTGTCGATGGAGGAGGGTATCGCCAAAACGCTTGGCATCCATCTGGGCGACACGCTGACCTACAGCGTGGCGGGCAACCGATTTACCGCGAAAGTGGCCAGCCTGCGCAAGGTTGAATGGGATTCGATGCAGGTGAATTTCTTCGTGATCGCCGCGCCCGGGATGCTGGACGGTTTCCCGGCCAGCTACATCACCAGTTTCTATCTGCCGCCGCAGCATGCGCAGGCAATGAACGGGCTGGTCAGGGCCTTTCCCAACCTGCTGCTGATCGATGTCGGTGCGATGATCGCGCAGGTGCGGCACATCATGGACCAGATCGCGCAAACGATGAGCGCGGTGTTCGTGTTCACGCTGCTGAGCGGGCTTGCGGTGCTGTATGCCGCATTGCTCGCGACCCAGGATGAGCGCATCCATGAGGCCGCGATCCTGCGCACACTGGGCGCTGACAGCCTTTACCTGAGGCGGCTGCATCTCAGCGAGTTTGCCGTGCTGGGATTGTTGAGCGGACTGTTCGCGGCACTGGGCGCGGTGCTGCTGGGCTGGGTGCTGGCAAGTCGCGTGCTGGATATCCCGTACCATACCGGGATCGCGATCTGGCTGGCCGGCGGGCTCGGCGGGCTGGGCGTGGTGACGGTGGCGGGATGGCTGGGAACGCGGCGGCTGACCAGGCTGCCGCCGCTGGCGATTCTTCGCGCATAGATTGTTGAGGTGAAAATCATGGGATATCTGTTCGGATTGCTGTTTATGGCAACGATCCCGGTCCTGTCGGGATGCAGCAGCGAAGCGGTGAAGCGGGCCGCCTATGAAACGATGCAGAATGCCCGCGAGCAGGAATGCCTGAAGAACCCGGCCATGGACTGCGGCAAGCGCGGCAACTACGAGGATTACCAGCGCCAGCGCAAGGAACTGGAGCAATCCAGGTGATCCGGCTCGAGAGCCTCGGCCGTGCCATGCGCAACAGGCAATTTCACGCCAGATCGAGGTTGAGCACAGCCCCTCATTGGTGTTAGAATGCCGGCCGCTTCGGGATCGTTACATATATTATTTTTATCCCGGGCAAATTTCCCGTTCGCACAAGTTGGGGTGCTCTCCGGTCAAGTCCGGAGGGTCAGGCTGGCGAGCGGTAGTCAATAACCCTTAACGATTGGAGCAATCATGTCTGTAACTATGCGTCAAATGCTGGAAGCAGGTGTTCATTTCGGACACCAGACCCGGTTCTGGAATCCCAAGATGGCACCGTTCATCTTCGGTCACCGCAACAAAATTCATATCATCAATCTGGAAAAGACCGTCGCGATGTTCGCCGAGGCGGAAAATTTCGTGCGCAAGCTGTCCGCGAAGAAGGGCTCGATCCTGTTCGTTGCGACCAAGCGCCAGGCTCGCGACATCCTGCAGGAAGAAGCGACCCGCGCCGATTCACCGTTCGTGAATCACCGCTGGCTGGGCGGCATGCTTACCAACTACAAGACCGTTCAGGAATCCATCAAGCGTCTGCGCGAGCTGGAGCAGATGACGGCCGACGGCGCAGCCGAAAAAGTTTCCAAGAAGGAAGCGCTGATGATGAAGCGCGAACTGGAAAAACTGGATCGCAGCCTGGGCGGCATCAAGGACATGAAGGGCCTGCCCGATGCGCTGTTCGTGATCGACGTGGGCTACCAGAGGGGCGCTATCGTCGAAGCACAGAAGCTGGGTATTCCGGTGGTCGGCGTTGTCGATACCAATAACTCGCCGCTGGGTGTGGACTACGTGATTCCCGGCAATGACGATTCCACGCAGGCGATCCGCCTGTATGCACGCGCGATGGCCGATGCGGTGCTGGAAGGCCGTGCGCAGGCGATGAACGAGCTGGTCGAGCAAATTGCCGAACAGCCGGCCGAACAGGAAGCCGAACAGGCAGTCTGAGTTTACCCAGGCCGTAAAAAGGGGCGCGAGCCCCTTTTTTTATAAGTAATTTTTCAAGGCGAATATCATGTCTGACAACCGCAGAAGCAAAATTGTCACTCAGGGCGTGCAACGCTCACCAAACCGCGCGATGTTGCGAGCGGTGGGATTCGGCGACAAGGATTTCGAAAAGCCCATCGTCGGTGTAGCGAATGCGCACAGCACCATTACTCCGTGCAATATGGGAATTGGTGCTTTGGCGGCGCGTGCCGAAGGCGCGCTGAAAAAAGCCGGAGCGATGCCGCAGGTGTTCGGCACGATCACGATTTCGGACGGCATCTCGATGGGCACCGAAGGCATGAAATATTCGCTGGTGTCGCGTGAAGTGATCGCCGACTCGATCGAAACCGTGAGCAACGGCCAAAGCATGGATGGCGTGCTGGTAATTGGCGGCTGCGACAAGAATATTCCGGGGGCGATGATCGCGATCGCGCGATTGAACATTCCTTCCATATTCGTATACGGCGGCACGATCAAACCGGGCCACTACCATGGCCGCGATCTGACCATTGTCAGTTCGTTCGAGGCGGTGGGCCAGTATACGGCGCACAAGATCGATGAAACGGAGCTGACGGAAATCGAGCGCCATGCCTGTCCGGGTGCCGGTTCCTGCGGCGGAATGTACACCGCGAACACGATGTCTTCGGCCGTCGAGGCGATGGGTATGAGCCTGATGTATTCCTCCACGATGGCAGCAGAGGATCTGGAAAAAGCGGAGAGCACCGCCAAATCCGCCGAGGTGCTGGTCAACGCGATCAGGAAGCAGATCCTGCCGCGCCAGATATTGACGCGCAAGGCATTCGAGAACGCAATCGCGGTGATCATGGCGGTGGGCGGTTCAACCAATGCGGTGCTGCACCTGATGGCCATTGCCCATGCTGCGCAGGTGACGCTGACCATTGATGATTTCGAGATGATCCGCGCCCGCGTGCCGGTGCTGTGCGACCTGAAGCCGTCCGGAAAATATGTCGCGACGGATCTGCATGCTGCCGGCGGCATTCCCCAGGTGATGAAAATGCTGCTGGCGAACGGCGTGTTGCACGGCAACGAAATGACCATCACCGGCCAGACCATAGCGGAAGTATTGAAGGATGTGCCGGATGAGCCGCGCAAGGATCAGGACGTTATCCGTCCGTGGAGTAATCCGATTTATCCCCAGGGGCACCTCGCGATACTGAAAGGCAACCTCGCAGAGGAAGGCGCGGTCGCCAAGATCACCGGCGTCAAACTGGCGAAAATTACCGGACCGGCGCGCGTGTTCGATTCGGAAGAGGCATGCATGGAAGCGATTCTCGCGCGGAAAATTCACGCCGGCGATGTGGTGATCATCCGCTACGAAGGTCCCAAGGGCGGCCCGGGCATGCGCGAGATGCTGTCGCCGACCTCGGCCATCATCGGCGAGGGGCTGGGCGACGCCGTCGGCCTGATCACCGATGGGCGTTTCTCCGGAGGCACTTACGGGATGGTGGTCGGACATGTGGCTCCGGAAGCGGCAGTGGGGGGCGTGATCGCGCTGGTTAACGAGGGTGATTCGGTGACCATCGATGCCGACCAGCGCTTGCTGCAGCTGAACGTGAATGACGAGGAAGTGGCGCGTCGCCGTGCAGCGTGGCAACCGCCGGAGCCGCGCTACAAGCGCGGGGTGCTGGCGAAGTATGCCAAGCTGGTGTCGACGGCGAGCAAGGGCGCTGTCACCGATTAAACCCCGGTCTGGAATTTCGAAATATTCATTAAATTTTTTATGGAGTAGAGGATGTCTGAAGTTACTGCAAGTATGGTCAAGGAACTGCGCGAGATGACGGGTCTCGGCATGATGGAATGCAAGAAGGCGCTGGTCGAAGCCAATGGCGACCTGAAAGCCGCTGAAGAACAGCTGCGCATCAAGAGCGGCGCAAAGGCGAGCAAGGCGGCCAGCCGCGTGACCGCGGAAGGCGTGGTCAGCACCTGGATATCGAACGACGGCAAAACCGGCGCTCTGGTTGAAGTGAACTGCGAAACAGACTTTGTTGCGAAGAACGATGATTTTGTCGCGTTTGCAAAAAATGCAGCAGAGACCGTGGCAAAGAACAACCCGGCCGATCTTGATGCGCTTTCCGGCATGCCAATCGTGAACGGTTCCGGAACCGTGGAAGAGACCCGCAAGGAACTGGTGATGAAGCTGGGCGAGAATGTCAGCGTCCGCCGTTTCGAGCGCTTTGCAACCACTACCGGCAAACTGTCCAGCTATCTTCACGGCAGCAAAATCGGCGTGCTGCTGGAATTCACCGGCGGTGACGAAACGCTGGGCCGCGATCTTTCGATGCACATCGCCGCCAGCAAGCCGAAGTCGATCGATGCTTCCGGCGTGAATCCGGAAGATATCGAAACCGAACGCCGCATTGCGATCGAAAAAGCGCGCGAAGGCGGCAAGCCCGACGCGATGCTGGAGAAGATCGCCGACGGTACGGTGCAGAAGTTCCTGAAGGAGGTCACCCTGCTGGGCCAGGTGTTCGTGAAGGCCGAAGACGGCAAGCAGACCATCGAGCAGCTCCTGAAATCGAAAGGGGCTTCGGTCAACGCATTCCGGATGTTCGTGGTCGGCGAGGGCATCGAGAAGAAGGTCGAGGATTATGCGGCTGAAGTGGCTGCCGCCGCGGCTGAGGCTGCAAAAGGATAATCATTGTGAGTGCTCCCGCCTATAAACGCATCCTGCTCAAACTCAGCGGCGAAGCCCTGATGGGCGATGACAGCTACGGAATCAACCGCGAAACGATAGAACGCATCGTGGCCGAGATTGCCGAAGTGGTCGAGCTGGGTGTTCAGGTTGCAATCGTGATCGGCGGCGGCAATATTTTTCGCGGCGTGGCCCCTGCCGCGGCGGGCATGGACAGGGCAACGGCTGACTACATGGGCATGCTGGCAACGGTGATGAACTCGATGGCTTTGCAGGATGCGATGACGCGCGCCGGTCTGGATTGTCGCATTCAATCTGCTTTGAATCTGGAGCAGGTTGCGGAACCTTTCATTCGCGGCAAGGCTTTGCGCTATCTGGAAGACGGCAAGGTGGTGATCTTCGCTGCCGGCATCGGCAGCCCGTTCTTCACCACCGACACCGCCGCGGCTTTGCGTGGTGTTGAGATGACTGCAGAAGTCGTGATCAAGGCAACCAAGGTGGATGGCATCTATACTGCCGATCCGAAGGTTGATCCGCAAGCGATCCGCTACAAGAACCTGAGCTTCGACGAGGCGATCAGCAAGAATCTGAAAGTGATGGATGCGACTGCGCTGACGCTGTGCCGCGACCAGAAGCTGCCGATCATCGTGTTCAGCATATTCAAATCAGGCGCGCTGAGGCGAGTGGTGATGGGCGAGGGGGAAGGAACTCTGGTCAGCCTCGATTAGGATTCGTTTTGACAGGCTCGGGAGAAAACCAACGTATGCAGAGGTTAACATGATTGCTGATATCAAGAAGACAACCGAACAGAAAATGCAGAAGTCCCTCGATGCATTGAAAGCCGACCTGGGCAAGGTGCGCACCGGGCGCGCCCACACCGGACTGCTGGATCACGTGATGGTCGAATACTACGGGAATCCGACCCTGATCACCCAGGTTGCCAATGTCACGCTGGTCGACGCGCGTACCATCGGCGTGCAACCCTGGGAAAAAAACATGGTCGGCCCGGTCGAACGCGCAATCCGCGATGCGGATCTCGGGCTGAATCCGTCCACCAATGGCGACCTGATCCGTGTGCCGATGCCGATGCTGACCGAGGAGCGCCGCCGCGACCTGATCAAGGTGATCAAGGCCGAGGGCGAAACAGCCAAGATTGCGGTACGCAACATACGACGCGATGCGAACAACACCCTGAAGGATGCGCTGAAGAGCAAGGAAATCGCAGAGGACGAAGAGCGCCGCACCCAGGACGACATCCAGAAGCTGACCGATCGCTACGTTGCCGAAATCGACAAAGCGCTGGCCGCCAAGGAAGCCGACCTGATGGCCGTCTGATTCCAGGCCGACATCATCAGTGATACTGCGTTGGCTTCCTCACTCACTCCTGGTGGAGCAACTAGCCATTCGACCAGGTTGTCAAAAGGCTATAACCAGGTCGCTGGTTATAGCCGTGCTATATGCACTGTCAGCGTCGCTCATTTGTCGCCGCCTTGTCTCGCCTTCGAGCCGAAGAACTTTTGGCCGGGCACCCGAGTGAACCTGGAATAAGCGAGCATAGCAATAATGGCCAACCTTCCCCCCAGTTCCACCCGCACCATACCGGGCACGAGCGACATTCCGCGCCATATCGCGATCATCATGGACGGCAACGGACGCTGGGCGAAGCAGCGCTTCATGCCCCGCGTGGCGGGGCACCAGCGCGGGGTGGAGGCATTGCGGGAAGTCGTGAAGGCATGCCGCCAGATGGGTGTGGAATACCTGACCGTGTTTGCGTTCAGCAGCGAGAACTGGCGCCGCCCGGCTGAGGAGGTGTCCTTCCTGATGTCATTGTTCCTGAAGATGCTGGAACGCGAAGTGACCAAACTGCACAAGAACGACATACGGCTGAAAGTCATCGGCGAGCGAAGCCGTTTTGATGAAACGCTCAGGCAGACCATGCAGGATGCCGAGCAGCTTACCGCGAACAATACCGGAATGACGCTGACTATCGCAGCAAACTATGGCGGACGCTGGGATGTGATGCGCGCGGTGAAACTGATGCTGCGCGATCACCCCGAGTTGGCGCAGGACTTTGGCGAGGAAGACCTGCAGCCCTATCTTTCAATGAGCGATGCGCCCGAGCCTGACCTGTTCATACGCACCGGCGGCGAGCAGCGCATCAGCAATTTCATGCTGTGGCAACTGGCTTATACCGAATTGTATTTTACCGGCACGCTGTGGCCGGCTTTTGATCGCAATGAATTCGACAAGGCAATTGCGTGGTATCGGCAGCGCGAGCGGCGTTTTGGCCAGACCAGCGAGCAGCTGGCCGGTAAAACTGCGGCAAAACAGGAAAGCAAGGGGACGATGGATGGCTGACGCGGACAAGAAGTTTCAAACCTGCAAGGCCGGGAGACCAGGCTGATGCTCAAATCGAGAGTGATCACCGCAGTCATCATGCTGGCGCTGTTCCTGCTGGCCTTGTTCGGTTTGCCCGACGGCGGTTGGGCGGTGCTGGTGATTGTGGTCGTGCTGCAGGGTTCCGCCGAATGGTCGCGGCTGTCCAGGTTCAGCCATGCAACCGCCAACCGGTTCTGGGGCGTGTCGCTGGCGGTGATGCTGGGATTGGTCTGGCTGGACATGAATTACAGCCCCGAGCAGACTTTTGCGGTGCATGTCACGGTTTACTTCATGTCACTGCTGCTCTGGCTGGTGGTCGTGCCCGCCTGGCTGATTGCCGGCTGGAAAGTGGAGCTGCCTGCCCCAGGCCCGCAGCCCACTCAGAAGACGGGCAGCGCCGAGACACAGGGAGAGGTCATTCCCGCGCCTGATGTGTCGCAACGCCGTGTTACGCCTTCCGTGGTGATGGCACTGATCGGCTGGACGGTGCTGATACCGACCGGCCTCGCGATGATGGATCTGCGCCAGGACCATCCGTTGTGGCTGCTGGGCATGATGAGTCTGGTCTGGGTGGCAGACATTTCCGCATATTTCGCCGGCCGCAGGTTCGGCAAAATCAAACTCGCCCCGAGCATCAGTCCCGGCAAGACCTGGGAAGGCGTGGCCGGCGCAATGCTGGGTGTGTCGGTCTGCGTGTTGCTGGGATGGATATTCGCGCCGTTCAAGATTCATATCGCATTTCTGCCCACGCTGCTGATAGCTTCCTGGTGCTGGGTGGGGCTGGCGGTTGTCGGCGATCTGTTCGAGTCGCTGATCAAGCGCCAGGCAGGCGTCAAGGACAGCGGCTCTTTGCTGCCCGGGCACGGCGGATTGCTCGACCGCATCGATGCGCTGACCTCGACTCTGCCGCTCGCCGCGCTGGCGATCCTGCTGCAACATATCAGCTGACGACCGATGCCTCAGGGAGCGCTCAAGCACATTACCATCCTGGGTTCCACCGGCAGTATCGGTACCAGCACGCTGGACGTGGTGGCGCGCCATCCGGACAAGTTCAGGATCGTTGCGCTGACCGCGAACACCCAGGTCGATCTTCTCTACAAACAGTGCCAGCAGTTCAGGCCGGCCTTTGCGGTGATGCTGGATGATGCGGCCGCGATCCGGTTGCGCCAGCTGGTGCGCGATGCCGGGATCGACACCGAGATATTGAGCGGGATCGCCGCGCTGGAGCAGGTCGCGGTGTTGCCGGAAGTAGATACAGTGATGGCGGCCATCGTCGGGGCGGCGGGTTTGCGGCCGACCCTGGCGGCAGCGCGTGCCGGCAAGAAAATCCTGCTGGCGAACAAGGAAACGCTGGTGATGGCGGGCAACGTGTTCATGGATGCGGTGCGAGGCAGCGGAGCGATGCTGCTGCCGATCGACAGCGAACACAATGCGATCTACCAGGCGCTGCCGCGAGGCTACGACGGCAACCTGGCGGCCAGCGGCGTGCGCCGCATCCTGCTGACCGCGTCGGGCGGCCCGTTTCGCGACCTGCCCCTGGACGCGCTGCATAATGTCACGCCTGACCAGGCATGCGCGCATCCGAACTGGGTGATGGGCCGCAAGATTTCGGTTGATTCGGCAAGCATGATGAACAAGGGGCTGGAGGTGATCGAGGCGCATTGGCTGTTCAATGCGGATGCTGATCACATCCAGGTGGTGGTCCATCCGCAGAGCGTGATTCATTCGCTGGTCGAATATGTGGACGGGTCGGTGCTGGCGCAGCTCGGCAATCCGGACATGCGCACGCCGATCGCCTATGGCCTGGCCTATCCCGAACGCATCGATGCCGGTGTTGCGCCGCTGGATCTGTTCAAGGTCGCAACGATGAATTTTGTCGCGCCGGATTTTGAGCGTTTTCCTTGCCTGGCCCTGGCATACCAGGCGCTGCGGGCATCCGGCACAGCGCCCGCGCTTCTGAATGCGGCAAACGAGGTAGCGGTGGCCGCATTTCTCGACGGACAGATATCCTTCCTGGACATTTCGGCCGTGATTGGCACCGTGCTGGATAGTTTGCCCGTCGTTGCGGTCGAAAGCCTGGATAATGTGCTTGGCGCGGACGCCGAGGCGCGAATTGCGGCACGACAACAAATTGACAGGATGAAGAAATGATTACGATATTTGCATTTATCGTAGCGATTGCGCTGCTGGTGGTGTTTCATGAATACGGACATTACTGGATGGCGCGCCGCTGCGGTGTAAGGGTGCTGCGCTTTTCGATCGGTTTCGGCAAAGCCATCTACAGCAAGCGCTTCGCGAACAGCGATACCGAATGGGTGATTTCGGCGATACCGCTGGGCGGTTACGTGAAGATGCTGGACGAGCGCGAGGATGAAGTTGCACCTCGTGATCTGCCCTATGCGTTCAACAGGAAACCGGCGCTGCAACGCATCGCGATCGTCGCGGCCGGTCCGCTGGCGAATTTCCTGCTGGCGATACTGCTGTACTGGGGATTGTTCGTGCACGGGGTGCCGGGGGTAAAACCGGTGCTGGGAGAGGTGCCGCAGGGCACGCCCGCAGCGGCAGCGCAGATGCAGACGCAGGAAACCATAATCGGGATCAATGGCGTACCCGTGCCGAGCTGGCAGGAATTGCACTGGATGCTGCTGGAGGCGGTGGTCCGGCAAAATCCGGACGAGGTGAATAACGGCAGGGTCCAGATTGAAGCCAGGACCGCCGGCGGCGAGCCGGTAGAGCACCAGCTCGATGTGAGCAGCCTGGGCGCGAAGGATCTGAACGGCGATTTTCTCGGCAAGCTCGGCCTGCATCTCTACCAGCCGGTCGTGCGCCCCGTCATTGGCAGCGTCACCGAAGGCAGTGTCGCGCAGCGCGCAGGCCTGCAACGCGGAGACCGCATACTCGCCGCAAACGGAGTCGAGATGCAGAAATGGATGGATCTGGTCGAACTGATACGCGCGCATCCGTCGAAGACAGTGATGCTCGAAGTCCGGCGCGGCGCAGCGACCCTGGAGCTCAGGGTGATTCCGCAGGCGGTCGACGAGTCCGGCAAGACCATCGGCCGGATCGGAGCAGGACCAGAAGTCGATGAAGCCGCATGGAAGGCGATGCTGGTCGATGTCAGTTACAGCCCGCTGAAAGCGCTGACGCAATCGCTGCGCAAGACCTGGGAAACCACCGCGATCAGCCTGGACATGATGGGCAAGATGGTGATGGGCGAAGTGTCGATGAAAAATATCAGCGGACCGATCACGATCGCCGATTATGCCGGACAGTCCGCAAAAATGGGCGCGGTCGCCTATCTGAGCTTCCTTGCGCTGATCAGCATCAGCCTGGGTGTGCTTAATTTGTTGCCGATCCCGTTATTGGATGGCGGACACTTGCTGTATTATGTCGCCGAAATGATAAAAGGTAGTCCGGTCTCGGAATTTTCCTGGGAGTTCGGTCAGAAGATAGGCATCGCGCTGCTGGGCACGCTGATGGTTTTTGCTATATATAACGATTTAAATCGCTTTGTTTCAGGCTAAATAATGTACATAAATAAACTGGTGGGATTGATACTCCTGCTCTGTATCACGCGCGCCTGGGCAATCGAGCCGTTCATCGTCAAAGACATACGCGTCGAGGGGATACAGCGTACCGATCCGGGCGCGGTGTTCAGTTACCTGCCCGTCAAGGTCGGCGACACGATGGACAATCAGCAGGGCGCTGCTGCGATCCATGCCCTGTATGCCACCGGGTTCTTCAAGGATGTGCGGCTGAAAGTCGATCACGGCGTATTGATCGTGCAGGTCGTGGAACGGCCCACGATTGCCAGCATCGATATCGTCGGCACGAAGGAATTCCCCAAGAAACAGCTGATAGAGAGCATGAAGTATGCCGGACTGGCCGAGGCAAAAATTTTCGACAAGGGAGCGCTGGAAAAGGCGACCCAGGAACTGAAGCGCCAGTACATCGCGCGCGGGAAATACGATGTCCAGGTGGCGTCCACCGTTACCGAGTTGCCGCGCAACCGGGTCAGTATCGTGTTCAATGTGGTCGAAGGCGAGGTTGCCAGGATCAAGGAGATCAACCTGATCGGCAATCACGTTTATCCTGAATCACAGTTGCTCGACCTGATGAAGCTGAGCACTCCGGGATGGTTTGCCTGGTTCAGCAGCAATGACCAGTATTCCAAACAGAAGTTGTCCGCGGACCTGGAAACGCTGCGTTCGTTCTATATGGACAACGGCTATCTGGAGTTCAATATCGATTCTACCCAGGTATCGATCACGCCGGACAAGAAGGATATCTACATCACGATCAACATGACCGAAGGCGCGAAATACACTGTTTCCGGCGTCAGCGTGTCCGGCGACACGCTGATACCGAAAGCAGAGATCGAGAAGCTCGTGCAGGTGAAGGCGGGGGATACCTTCTCGCGCAAGGCGATGACCGAAACCAGCAAGAAAATCGGGGAACGCCTGGGCCAGGAAGGTTACGCGTTTGCAAATGTGAATGCGATACCGGAAATCGACAAGGTTAAACACCAGGTTGCGTTCAATTTTGTGGTCGATCCCGGCCAGCGCGTGTATATCCACCGCATCAACATTTCCGGCAACAACAAGACGCGCGACGAGGTGATACGTCGCGAATTCCGGCAGACCGAAGGCGAGTGGTTCGATGTGGAGAAAATCAAGAAATCCAAACAGCGTGTAGACAAGCTGAATTTCTTTTCCGATGTCAACATCGAAACGCCCCAGGTGCAGGGAACCTCGGACCAGGTGGACGTGAACATGTCGGTAAAGGAAAAATCGACCGGAAGCATTTCGGTGGGTGCGGGCTTCTCCAGCGGAGAAGGACTGATCCTGACCGGAAGCGTCTCCCAGTCCAACCTGTTCGGTACCGGAAACTTTCTTTCCACACAGATCAACACCGGAAAGATCAACCAGGTCTATTCGGTTTCGTACACCAATCCCTATTTCACCGATGACGGTGTGAGCCGCGGATTCGACCTGTACAAACGCAACAGCGATTCGAAAAGTACCGCGGTCAGCCAGTATTCATCGCATACCCTGGGAGCGGGGGTTCGCTTCGGTGTGCCGATCAGCGAAGACCAGACCATCAGCTACGGGCTGTCGGCCGAAAATACCCAGCTGGGCCTGTTCTCATCCAGCCCGACCCGGCTGATCCAGTACGTCAACGTTGCCGGAGCGAAGAGCAACAGTCTGCTCGGAACGATAGGCTGGGGCAGGAATAGCCTGGACAGCGCAATCTATACCACGTCGGGATCGCTGCAGCGCGCGACTGCGGAAGTTTCGCTGCCGGTGTTCAATCTTCGCTACTACAAGGTCGATTACCTGCAGCAATGGTTTCATCCGCTGAGCGACGATCTAACCCTGATGCTGCACGGCGAGGCCGGTATCGCGGGCGGCTACAGCGGCGATGAATTGCCGTTCTTCAAGAATTTCTACGCGGGTGGTCCGGGTTCGGTGCGCGGCTATGATTCGAATTCCCTGGGTCCGCGCGATTCGACTGATCAGGTTCTGGGCGGCTCGCGCAGGGTGCTTGCCGGCGCCGAGGTGCTGATGCCGTTCCCCGGAATGGGCAAGGAACGGTCCGTGCGCCTGAGCGGCTTTATCGATGGCGGTGCGGTCTACGGCCAGGGCGACCTGCCGGGCAGCGCCGGAATGCGCTATTCTGCCGGCGTGGCCTTTACCTGGATTTCGCCGGTCGGGCCGCTCAAATTCAGTTATGCTTTGCCTATCAACAAGCAGCCGCAGGACAGATTGCAGAAATTCCAGTTTACGCTGGGATCGGTGTTCTGATCGCCTGATGAGGCACTGCTGCCGGACATTGGCAGTCTCGTCCGGCGATATCCGAAACGCGTATGCGCTGCCGAAACGGCAGAGGGCAAGTTCGGATGCCGCTTGATAGCGTGAATATGAGGTTGACGCTGCCAGTCGAAGAAGGCTGGTTTACATGTTTGGGGGAGATGACCATGAAGACATTGATCAGGACAGTTATGTTGACCCTGTTGCTGAGCGCCGGTGTGGCGCAGGCCGGAGACTTCAAGGTGGGGGTGGTGGATACCGAGCGCGTGTTGCGCGAATCCGCGCCGGCGATGAAAGCGGAGAGCAAGATCGAGCAGGAATTCTCCGGTCGCGACCATGCTATCAAGAAGCTGATGAAGCAGGCGAAAGATTTGCAGGCCACGCTGGACAATGACAGCGGAAAACTTTCGGAAACCGATCGCCGCAACAAGGAGCGCGAGTTGACTGCGATGAATGCGGACCTGCAACGCTTGCAGCGCGAATTCCGCGAGGACCTGAATCTGCGCAAGAACGAAGAGCTGGCCATCGTGCTGGAGCAGGCGAACAAGGCAATCCAGTCGATTGCCGAGAGCGAGAAGTACGACCTGATACTGCAGGAAGCGGTATACCGGAATCCGAAAATCGATATCACCGACAAGGTGATCAAGATGCTTGCCGATACCAAACCGGACAGCAAGGATCACAACAGTTCCGGAAAGTAGTCCGGGCGCGCCAATGACCGTAAGCTATCGACTATCCGAGATTGCCGAACGCCTGGGCGGACGGGTGCTGGGCCGGGCCGAGACGCGCATCTCCCAGGTTGCAACGCTGGAAGCCGCGAAGCCGGAACATATCAGTTTCCTGACCAACAGCAAGTATCGCGCGAAACTGGACCTCACACGGGCCGGTGCAGTCATCCTTGGCGAAGCCGATGCAGAAGCGACCGGTTTGCCGCGGATCATATCGGACAATCCGTACGCGTACTTTGCCAGGGTTTCGGCATTGCTGAATCCCATGCCGGAAGTGAAGCCGGGTATTGATCCGGGTGCCTTCATCGGCCCCGGTGCAAAGATAGACGCAAGCGCCAGCATCGCCGCGGCTGCGGTGATCGGCGCGGGAGCAACGATAGGCGCACACAGCGTGATCGGTTCAGGCTGCCATATCGGAGAAAACGTCGTTGTTGGCAGCAATGCCCGGTTTTATCCGCGCGTGGTTGTGTATCACGGCTGTGTGATCGGCGATAACCTGATCGCACACGCAGGCGCGGTGATCGGATCGGACGGATTCGGACACGCGATGGACCAAGGACGCTGGGTCAAGATTCCGCAAATCGGCCGGGTGGTGATCGGCAACGATGTGGAGATCGGTGCGAATACCACCATAGACCGCGGAGCGCTGGACGATACCGTGATCGAGGATGGCGTGAAGCTGGACAACCAGATCCAGATCGCACATAACGTGCGCATCGGCGCGCATACCGCAATTGCGGGCTGTGTCGGCATTGCGGGCAGCACGACCATCGGGAAATATTGCCTGATTGGCGGAAGTGCAGGAATTCTGGGGCACTTGCAAATCGCCGACCATGTGGAAATCGCGGCATTTACCCTGATCGGGAAGTCGATCCGCGAGCCCGGAAGCTACGCAGGGATCTTTCCGTTCAGCCGCACTGATGAATGGCGCAAGACAGCCGCGCAACTGCGACATCTGGACGAGCTGGCACACAAGATCAAATCATTGCAACAGGAAATCGAAGAACTGAGGGGAGCAAATAAATGAGCACAACGATGGACATCCATGAGGTTCTGCAACGCCTCCCGCACCGCTATCCGTTTCTGCTGATAGACCGGGTATTGTCTTCCGAACCGGGGAAAAGCATCGTCGCTCTGAAGAACGTCACGATCAACGAGCCATTTTTTCCAGGGCATTATCCGCATCATCCGGTAATGCCGGGAGTGCTGATCGTCGAGGCAATGGCGCAGGCCGCGGCGCTGCTGTCGTTCAGCAGCGGTGCAGGGCAGGCGGATGACAGCAAGGTTTATCTGTTTGTCGGCATCGACGGTGCGCGCTTCAAGCGCCCGGTCACGCCTGGTGACCAGTTGATCATCAAGGTGGAGGTGCTTGCCAACAAGCGCGGACTCTGGAAATTCGGCGCAAAAGCCGAAGTGGACGGACAACTCGCAGCTGAAGCCGAGATCATGTGCACGATGCGGGACAAGTAAGCGATGAGCAAGATACATTCGACCGCGATCATACATAACGCGGCCAAGCTTGCCGACGATGTCGAGGTCGGCGCGTATTCGGTTGTCGGAGCGCACGTCGAGGTCGGCGCCGGAACCTGGATCGGACCGCATGTCGTGATCGAGGGGCACACTCGCATCGGCAGGGACAACCGCATTTTCCAGTTCTGCTCGGTGGGCGCAATTCCCCAGGACAAGAAGTATGCCGGCGAGCCGACACGTCTCGAGATCGGCGACAACAATACGATACGCGAGTTTTGCACGCTGAATACCGGGACGGTGCAGGATGCCGGTGTCACGCGCATCGGCAGCGATAACTGGATCATGGCCTACGTGCATGTCGCGCACGATTGCCAGATCGGCAGCCATACCATCATGGCGAACGGCGCAACCCTGGGCGGCCATGTGCATGTGGGCGACTGGGTTTTCCTGGGCGGACTGTCCGGCATACACCAGTTCGTGCGTATCGGCGCACATGCGATGACCGGTTTCCAGACGCGTTTGTCGCAGGATCTGCCGCCCTATGTGACTGCTGCCGACAACCCGGCCGTGGCGCACGGCATCAATTCGGAAGGCCTGAAGCGGCGCGGATTTTCCGGAGAATCCATCATTGCGATCAAGCGTGCATACAAGACATTGTATCGTTCCGGGCTGAGCCTGGAAGATGCCCGGGCTGCGCTACAGACCCAGGCGCAGGAGCATCCCGAAGTCCAGCCCATGGTTGATTTCATTACCGCTGCAACGCGCGGCATCATCCGCTGATCCGGTTTGTCATGACAAAAAAAATTGTGATCGGCATGGTCGCGGGCGAAGCATCGGGCGACCTGCTCGGTAGCCACCTGATCGAGGCGCTGAAGGCTGCGCGGCCGGATTTGAGGTTTGTCGGCATCGGCGGACCGAGGATGAAATCTGCGGGTATGGAAATCCTGTTTCCGATGGAAAAGCTGGCAGTGAACGGATACGTCGAGGCGCTGCGCCATTATTTCGAGATTGCCGGCATACGTCGCAAGTTGCGCGCCTATTTCCTGGAAAATCGTCCCGATGTGTTCATTGCGGTCGATGCGCCGGATTTCAATCTTGGTCTTGAGCTTGCGCTCAGGCAGCGCGGTATCACCACCATCCATTACGTCAGTCCGTCGATATGGGCGTGGCGCGGCGAGCGCATCCACAAGATCAAGCGCGCGGTATCGCACATGCTGGCACTGTTTCCTCACGAGCCCGAAATCTACCGGAAGGCCGGCGTGCAGGTGGATTATGTCGGGCATCCGCTTGCCGATCTGTTGCCTGTCGAGCCCAATCGTGCCGAGATGCGTGAAACGATGCGCATTCCGCTAAACGCAAAGGTATTCGCGTTCCTGCCCGGCAGTCGCCAGAGCGAAGTCAGAAATCTCGCGCTGACCTATATTAGAACTGCCAGACTGATACTGCAGAAATTGCCGGATGCGCATTTCCTGGTGCCGCTGGCAAGCCGCCAGACCCGTACCATATTCGAGCACGCGCTGCATGAAAACGAGGCGCATGATCTCAGGATCACCATGCTGTTCGGTCATGCGCAGGATGCGATGATCGCGGCGGACGTTGTTCTGGTCGCATCGGGAACAGCGACACTGGAAGCAGCCCTGCTCAAGCGGCCGATGGTGATTACCTACCGCTTGCCGGCCCTTTCCTGGTGGCTGATGAAGCGCAAAGGCTACCTGCAGTATTACGGATTGCCGAACATTTTGTGCGGGCGGTTCGTCGTACCTGAACTGATGCAGGACGATGCTACACCCGAAAACCTTGCACAGGCGCTGCTCAACCTGGCCAACGATGCGAATACCGTCGCTCAGCTGGAAAATACCTTCACTGAACTGCATCTGACACTGCGCCAGAACACTGCGCAGAAAGCGGCTGCAGCGATCCTGCCCCATTTGCAGAATGGCTGATACCATCCTGGTCTGCGGTGTGGATGAAGCCGGGCGGGGCCCGCTGGCCGGTCCGGTCAGCGCGGCCGCAGTGATACTCGACCCGGATCAACCGATTGCCGGCCTCGCGGATTCGAAAAAACTGAGCGAAGCACGGCGCGACCGGCTTGCTCCGCAGATCCGGGAGCGCGCGCTGGCCTGGGCCGTAGCCTATGCTGAAGTCGACGAGATCGACCAACTGAATATCCTGCAGGCCACGCTGCTCGCGATGCGCCGTGCGGTGCTGGCCTTGCCGGTCAGGCCGCAGCAAATGCTGGTCGACGGCTTGTATTGTCCGGACACCGGTATTCCCGGCACCGCCATTGTGCAGGGAGACAGCAGGATAGCTGCGATTTCCGCCGCTTCGATACTGGCAAAGACTTCCCGCGACGCGCTGATGCTGGAATTGCATGCAACTTACCCTGATTACGGATTCGCCAGCCACAAGGGCTACCCCACCGCGGCACATCTGGCTGCGTTGCGCGAACATGGCGTGTCGGCCGTGCATCGGAAGAGTTTCAGGCCAGTGCGTGAACTGCTGTTTCGCGGCTGAGAACAGGGGTAGGGAAAAGCTCCGTTTTCGGTTATCGTAGCGGTCATCCAACCAACCTTGCCGGATAAAATCATGACCCTGTTCAAACTGATCCATCTGCTTGCCGTCCTGATCTGGGTGGGCGGCATGTTCTTTGCCTATGTGGTGCTCCGACCGGCTGCGGTCGAAGTGCTGGAGCCACCGCAGCGGCTGCGTTTGTGGAACACGGTATTCCGCCGTTTCTTTGCCTGGGTGTGG
Organism: Gallionella sp.; assembly: GCA_022340615.1. Classification (GTDB taxonomy): domain Bacteria; phylum Pseudomonadota; class Gammaproteobacteria; order Burkholderiales; family Gallionellaceae; genus Gallionella. The sequence goes on from JAJDNO010000077.1 coordinate 44,764, forward strand.
GGTGCGGTCGCGGCGCTGCTGGCCAGCGGTTTATACCTGATCAATCTGTTCGGCGGCATGGCGCATGTGGGTATGCATGTCCATATCATGCTGACGATCGGCCTGGTGATGATTGCAATCTTCGGCTATGTGTTCTTTTCCTGCTATGTGCCGTTCAGCCTGAATGTGTCTAAACAGAACTGGAAAGAGGCGGGGGAGTTGCTTGGGAAAATACGCAAGCTGATTGCGGTCAATCTGGCGCTGGGGCTTTTGACCGTGTGCGTGGCGGTGCTAGGAATGGGATGGGCCTGATCCGGCCGTGCTGCTGGAGCTGCTTCCGGGATGAGCAGTGAAGTGCATAGATTCCTGAACGTTTGATTAGGAGAATGAGGCTATGGACGATGAGAGCCCTGTTGCACAGCTCAAGGCACGACTCAATCTAGACAGCAGCGATATCGACGCCGCGATTGCGCTGGGTAATTTCTTCTATGACCAGGGGGATGCCGGACAGGCAATACTCTATTATCGACGTGCGCTTGATATCAATCCCGATCTGCCGGGAGTAAGAACCGATCTGGGTACGATGTACTGGCGAAATGACGATATCAGCCTCGCCGAACAGGCCTTCCGCGAGGTGATAGCCCGGGACCCGGGTTTTGGCCATGCTTACCTGAATCTTGGCCTGTTATTGCACCGTGCAAGAAACAATGTCAGGGAGGCGCGTGCGGTCTGGCAGAAACTGCTGGAGACCGATCCGGAAGATGAAGTGGCGAACCGGGCCCGCGAATTGCTGCAGGAAACCGGTGCGCAGGTCGATTAGACCGGATCTCTTCCCCAAGCCCGAGCTACTTTCCTTCGCCCAGATCCAGCCTGCGCAGATAATGGCAGGTATATCCGCCGGGATGCTTGACCAGATACTTCTGGTGGTATTCCTCGGCGCGCCAGAACTCATGGAATGGCACCACCTCGGTCACGACCTTGGCACCCCATTCCGCTGAAGCATCCACGGTGCGGATGACTTCTTCAGCAACCCTTTTCTGTTCATCGTCCACGCAAAAGATTGCAGAGCGGTAGGACGTGCCAATGTCATTTCCCTGGCGGTTCTTCGTAGTGGGGTTGTGCATGCGGAAGAATTCGAACAGCAGGTGGTTGAAGCTGAGCTGTTGCGGATCAAATACGACCTTCAGCGCTTCCGCGTGTCCGTTGTGCCTCTCATAAGTTGCGTTCGGCACATCGCCGCCGGTATAGCCGACCTCGGTGTCCAGCACGCCAGGCATTTGGCGCACCAGTTCTTCCATGCCCCAGAAACAGCCGCCGGCCAGATAGGCAGTTTGTGATTCAACAGGTTCAGTCATGGCTTCTCCTAACGGCGTTCCTTTTTCATCGCCTGAGCGGCTTCCCGCTTGGCATCCTTGTCCTTCTCGGTGGCTCTCTTGTCATGCTGTTTTTTGCCCTTGGCAAGGCCGATTTCCAGCTTCACGCGGCCTTTCTTGTAGTGCATGTCCAGCGGCATCAGCGTGTAACCGGCACGCTGTACCTTGCCGATGATCCTGTCGATTTCCTGCTTGTGCAGCAATAGCTTGCGGGTACGCACCGGATCGGGATGGATGTGCGTGGACGCATTCAGCAACGGACTGATGTGGGAGCCCAGCAGATACAATTCACCGTCCTTCACGGTGACATAGGCTTCCTTGAGCTGAGCCCGTCCGGCGCGGATTGCCTTGACCTCCCAGCCTTCCAGCATGATGCCGGCCTCATATTTATCCTCGATGAAGTATTCATGGAAGGCCTTCTTGTTCTGGATAATGCTCATATAAGGTGAGTTTTGCTGTGTGTTAGGCTATTCTACCAGCCTTTGGAATGACGACCCTGATTGGCGATAGGGTTTGGCTATGGCTTTAGTGGAGAAAACGGTATTGGTGGCGCACAGCGCAGAGCAGATGTTCAGCCTTGTGGATCGCGTGGAGGATTACCCGGGTTTTTTACCGTGGTGCGGGGGCGCCAGTGTCACCGAACTGGATGACAAGACGGTACATGCCACGGTTCTCATCGACTACCACCATATAAAACAGAGCTTTACCACCGAAAATGTGCGCCGGCCGCCGCACCAGATCGACATGACCCTGCAACGGGGGCCGTTCAAAAATCTGGATGGATCCTGGCGTTTTGTCCCATTGAGCGACTCAGCCTGTAAAATAGTGTTTTCACTGCACTATGAGTTTTCCAGCCGCTTGCTGGAAAAAATGGTCGGCCCGGTGTTTCATTACATTGCAAACAGTTTCGTGGATGCTTTCATCCAGCGTGCAGAAAAGGTTTATTCGAACAGATGAACGACGAAATCAATATTGAAGTGGTATATGCGCTGGCCCACGAGCAGGCTTTGCTCAGGCAGGCGGTGCCGCCGGGCAGCACGGTGGCGGAAGCGATCCGGCTCAGCGGCATGCTGCAGAAGTATCCCGGCATAGACCTGGCGGTCAACAAGCTGGGCATATTCGGCAAACTGACCAAAGCTGATGCGGTGTTGCGCGACAGGGATCGTATCGAGATATACCGTCCATTGATCGCCGACCCGAAAGAGGTGCGCCGCAAACGCGCCGAACAGGGCAAGGCCATGAAAAAAGGAGGCGGTGCAGCCGCTGAAGCCTGATGCTGGATTACGACCTGCATTGCCACTCCAATATTTCCGACGGCACCCTTGCGCCCGCGGAACTGGTGGAGCGCGCAGCCGGACGCGGCGTAAAGGTGATGTCGCTCACCGATCACGATGATGTGGATGGCCTGGACGAGGCACGCAAAACCGCGGCCCGGCTCGGGATCGCATTCGTCAACGGCGTGGAAGTATCCGTATCGTGGCGCACCCACACACTGCATATCGTCGGTTTGAACATTGCTCCGGACTATCCGCCGCTGGTCGAGGGTTTGCGCGTTGTGCGCAGCGGGCGCGGCGAGCGAGCCAGGAAAATGTCCGAAGCGCTGGCCAGGGCAGGTATCGCCGGAGCGCTGGAGGGCGCATACCATTTTGCCAGCAATCCCAACATGATCAGCCGCACCCATTTTGCGCGCTTTCTGGTCGAGTCGGGGCATTGCAAGGATGTGAAAAGCGTGTTCAACCGTTACCTGGTGAAGGGCAAGCCGGGTTACGTATCCCATAAGTGGGCCGATCTTGCTGAGGTGATCGGATGGATACGCGGCAGCGGCGGCGTGGCGGTGCTTGCCCATCCCGGCCGCTATATGTCCGGGCGTGTCGGCATGGGCAGGAAAACCATGCATGAATTGCTGGCCGAGTTCGTCGAACTGGGCGGGCAGGGCATCGAGGTCGTGACCGGCAGCCACACGCCGCAACAATATGCCGAGTTTGCGCGCTATGCCGATGAATTTGATTTGCTGGCTTCGTGCGGTTCGGATTTCCACGGTCCGGGCGAGAGCTATCGCGACATGGGCCGGCTGCCTGACTTTCCGCTGGGCTGCCGACCGGTCTGGCAAGCTTGGGAAAATGGCGGCTCGGTGAAAGTGGCCTGATGTCCCAGTTCTTTGCGATTCATCCCGACAATCCAAACCCGCGCCTGATCCGCCAGGCTGCAGAAGTGCTGCGCGACGGCGGTATCGTGGTGTATCCGACCGATTCCAGCTATGCATTGGGCTGTCATCTCGACGACAAGAATGCGGTCACGCGCATAAGGCAGATACGCGGACTGGACGAACAGCATCACATGACCTTGATGTGCCGCGACCTGTCTGAGATTTCTCGCTACGCCCAGGTGGACAACGCGAAATTTCGCATACTGAAAAACAATACGCCGGGCAGCTACACTTTCATTCTGAAGGCAACCAGGGAAGTGCCGAAACGCCTGCAACATCCCAAACGCAGCACGATCGGAATCCGGGTGCCCGATCATCGGGTGGCGCTCGCATTGCTGGAAGAACTGGGCGAGCCGATGTGCAGCTCAACGCTGATCCTGCCCGATGAAGAGGGACCGCTGAATGATGCCGAACAGATACGCGATCTGCTGGAAAAAAGGGTTGAACTGGTGATCGACGGAGGGTCGGCGGGGCTTGATTTCACCACCGTGATCGATTTGACCGGTGAAGCACCGGTGTTGCTGCGCCGCGGCAAGGGTGATGTTGAACCTTTCGGAATTGAAGAATAACGAGTACATGACAGGACCATAATCGATAATGGAGATAAACCAATTCATTCAAACAGTGGCAATAGGCGCAATTCCAGTGCTATTTGCCATAACCCTGCACGAAGCGGCACACGGTTACGTGGCGCGTCATTTTGGTGACATGACAGCCGATAAGGCCGGGCGAATCACTCTCAATCCGCTGCACCATATCGATCCGGTCGGTACAATATTGTTGCCTTTGCTTACTTTTGCTTTGGGTGGAATCCTGTTCGGCTGGGCCAAGCCGGTGCCGGTCAATTTTGCCGCATTGCGAAATCCGAAGAAAGATATGCTGTGGGTCGCAATTGCCGGGCCGGCCTCCAATCTGGCAATGGCATTGGGGTGGACTTTTCTCTACAAGGTAGGGCTGATGTTTCCGGAAAGTTATTTCGCCGATCCGTTGTTGGGCATGGCAAAAATCGGGATGGAAATAAATGTTGTGCTGATGGTGCTGAACCTGCTGCCGCTGCCGCCGCTGGATGGCGGACGCGTCGCGGTCAGCCTGCTGCCGCATCGCCAGGCATTTCAACTGGCCAGGATAGAGCCTTACGGCATGTTCATCCTGATCTTTCTGGCGGTCACGTCGGTGCTGAGTTTTATACTCACCCCCCCAATCGTATTTATATTCAGAATTCTTTTATCTTTATTTGGAATTTAATCATGTTTGCTGAGCGTGTGTTATCGGGTATGCGGCCCACTGGAAGTCTGCATCTGGGCCACTACCACGGGGTGCTGAAAAACTGGGTGGAGATGCAGAACGAATACGAATGCCTGTTTTTCGTGGCCGACTGGCATGCGCTGACCACGCATTACGACACGCCGCATGTGATTGAGCAAAACGTGTGGGATATGGTGGTCGACTGGCTTGCCGCCGGCGTCAACCCGGCGCGTGCCACGCTGTTCATCCAGTCACGGGTGCCGGAACACGCTGAACTGCATCTGCTGCTGTCGATGATTACTCCGCTGGGCTGGCTCGAGCGCGTGCCGACCTACAAGGACCAGCAGGAGAAGCTCTCCGAAAAGGATCTGAGCACATACGGCTTCCTCGGCTATCCGCTGCTGCAAAGCGCGGACATATTGATCTACCGCGCCACCCAGGTGCCGGTCGGTGAGGACCAGGTGCCGCATATCGAATTCACCCGCGAAATCGCGCGCCGCTTCAATCACATTTATGGCAGGGAGCCGGGTTTCGAGGAGAAGGCGGAGGCGGCCGTCAAGAAACTCGGCAGCAAACGGGCCAAGCTGTACAACGAGCTGCGCACCCGTTACCAGGAGCAGGGCGACGACGAGGCGATCGAATCGGCCAAGGCGCTGCTGGATGAGCAGCAGAGCCTCAGTCATGGCGACCGCGAAAGGCTGTTCGGTTATCTGGAAGGCGGCGGCAAGATGATTTTGTCCGAGCCGCGGGCGATGCTCACTGCCGCCGCCAAGATGCCCGGGCTGGACGGACAGAAGATGTCCAAGTCGTATAACAACACCATTACCTTGCGCGAAGACGAAGCCAGCGTGAACAGGAAGATCCGCACCATGCCGACAGACCCTGCACGAATCCGGCGCAGCGACGCGGGCGATCCCGACAAGTGCCCGGTGTGGCCGTTGCACCTGGTTTACTCGAACGAACAGACCAGGCAGTGGGTGATGAAGGGCTGCAAGAGCGCGGCGATAGGCTGCATCGAGTGCAAACAGCCGCTGATCGCCGCGGTGCTGGAGGAGCAGCGTCCGATGCGCGAACGCGCGCAGCAGTATCTGGATGACCCGGCACTGGTGCGCAACATCATCGCGGACGGATGCGAGAAGGCGCGCAAACTGGCTGCGGAAACCATGCGCGACGTGCGCGAGGCCATGGGGCTGGATTACAGCTGAGCGACGATGACGGCCATTGAAGACAACCAGATGATAGCCGCACCTGCGCAACAGGTTCCTGTCGCGCATGTCCACGGCGAACCGCTGCTGGAGTTGCCGCAGGATTTGTATATCCCGCCGGACGCGCTGGAACTGGTGCTGGAAACCTTCCAGGGGCCGCTGGACCTGCTGCTTTACCTGATCCGCAAGCACAACCTCGATGTGCTGGATATTCCGATGGCGGAACTGACCCGCCAGTACATCGGCTACATCGAGATGATGCAGCGGCACAGGCTGGAACTTGCGGCTGATTATTTGCTGATGGCGGCGGTGCTGATCGAGATCAAGTCGCGCATGCTGCTGCCTCGCCCGGTCAAGGTCAGCGAGGAAGGCGAGGAAGATCCGCGCGCCGAACTGATGCGCCGCCTGCTCGAATACGAACAGATGAAGCTGGCCGCGCAAAAGCTCAACGAGTTGCCGCAGGCAGGCCGCGATTTCGAGATCGTCCAGGTGCTGATCGAAAATACCGTGCGCGAGCGGCTGCCCGAGGTCAGCGTGGAAGATCTGCGGCAGGCGTGGCTGGGCCTGCTGGCACGCGCCAAATTGAACACGCATCACAAGGTGCGGCGCGAACAGCTTTCGGTGCGCGAACAGATGACGCATATCCTGCGCTGCCTGCACGACGGCGAATTCGTCGAGTTCGGCACCTTGTTCGATCTGGAAGGAGGTGTGCCGAAACTGATCGTCACCTTTATTGCAATTCTGGAACTGGCCAAGGAATACCTGGTTGAAATCCAGCAAAGTGAAACATTGGGGAGCATCTATGTCCGAACAAGCCGAGCCATTACCGCCGAGTGAATCGGCCGCAACGCCAGGCGTTATGCCCGACGTGCTGCCGGATATCGAGCAGCTCAAGCGCGTGCTGGAAACCGCGCTGCTGACCGCGACCGAACCGCTGCCGGCAGCGGAACTGAAAAAGCTCAGCGATGCGCCGATCGACAACCGCCAGATCGAGGCGCTGCTCGAAGAACTCGCGCAATCCTGGCAGGATCGCGGCGTGGAACTGAACCGCGTCGCAAGCGGATGGCGGTTCAGGGCCAGACCGGAAATGCAGCCGTATCTCGACCGGCTCAATCCGCAAAAGACGCCGCGCTATTCGCGCGCGGTGCTCGAGACGCTCGCCATCATTGCTTACCACCAGCCCGTCACGCGCGGCGACATCGAGGAAATACGCGGCGTCGCTGTTTCATCACAGATTCTGAAGACGCTGGAAACGCGCGGCTGGGTCGAGGTCGTCGGCACCCGAGATACGCCGGGCAAACCCGAGTTGTTTGCCACCACCAGCCAGCTGCTGGACGATCTAAATCTGCGCGCGTTGCAGGAACTGCCGTCGCTGCAGGATATCGGCGCGTTGCTGGAGCAGGATAGCGCTGCCCCGGCTTGACGGCAGGGTTGGCATGAAATCGATCCAGTCCCGCGACAATCCCTTCTACAAGGAGCTCGCCAGACTCTCCTCGTCCGCCCGGCAGCGCAGGAAATCCGCGCAGACCCTGCTGGACGGCGTGCATCTGCTCGGGGCATATCTGGATTGCGGCAAGCAGCCGCAACATATCATGCTGAATGCGGCGGCATTGCGCGACCCCGAAATAGCCGGAATGCTGCAGCGCCTCGACAGCGTGCCGGCCACGCTGCTCGATGACGGCCTGTTTACCGGCCTCAGCGAACTTAAATCACCCAGCGGGATTCTGGCCCTGATCGATATTCCCCGTGCGGACGCGACGGGTTCGGAAAGCCGGTTTGCGCTGCTGCTGGAAGATATCCAGGATCCGGGCAATCTCGGCTCGATGCTGCGCTCTGCGGCAGCGGCGGGTTGCGATGCGGTGTTCCTGTCACAAGCCTGCGCCGACGCATGGTCGCCGAAGGTGCTGCGCGCGGCAATGGGCGGCCACTTCGTTCTCGACATCCATGAAGATGCCGACTTGCCGGATATCGCAGCGAGGTTCAACGGCGCCACTTTTGCAGCGACCCTGCAGGCACGCGACAGCCTGTATGCTCACGACCTTGCCGGGAATGTCGCTTTTGTGTTCGGCAACGAAGGTGCCGGACTGTCTGTTCAGCTGATGGATGCGGCGCATCATGCGATCCAGATTCCGATGCCGGGCAGGGTGGAGTCGCTCAATGCCGCAGCCGCGGCGGCGGTTTGCCTGTTCGAGGCTGCGCGCCAGCGGCGGGCGAAAATCTAGCGCTTTAGTCCTGCCTGGAACAGGACAGTGGTCGCGATTTCTTCCACCGACATGGTGGTCACATCGAGGCAGGTTACGCCGGACTGGCGCATCAGGCTCTCTGCCTGCTGTATTTCAAATCGGCAGTTATCCAGGGATGCGTAGCGGCTGTTCGGTGATCTTTCCGAGCGTATCTGCTGCAGCCGTTCCGGCTGTATGGTCAACCCGAAAATCTTGCTTTTCAGCGCTTTCAGCGCGGGCGGCAGCGCATTCGAGGAAAAATCCTCGGCGACCAGCGGATAGTTTGCGGCATACACCCCGAACTGCAGCGCAAGATACAGCGATGTCGGCGTTTTGCCGCAACGGGATACGCCGACCAGGATTACGTCGGCGCTGTGCAATTCCTTGGAAATTCCCCCGTCGTCATGGTTCAGCGCGTAATTTACCGCGTCCATCCGTGCGCTGTAATTGGCGCCCGCCGCATGAGACCGGCCCACGGCGTGTGAAGATAGCTGGCCGAGTTCCGTTTCCAGCGGCACGATGAACATTTCGAACAGGTCGAGGATCAACGCATCGCTCTGTTCGATGATGCTGAGCACCGCCGGAAGCGTCAGCGTGCTGAACACGATGGGTCGCTGTCCGTCCTTTATTGCCGTCTCGTTGATCCGGGCAACGGCATCGCGGGCTTTGTCCACCGAATCCAGGAAGGGCAGCGTGATCTTGTCGAAAACGATGCCTTCGAACTGGCTCAGCAGACTGCGTCCCAGGCTTTCCGCGGTGAGGCCGGTGCGATCCGAGATGAAAAATGCGCTGCGTTGTTTGTCCATCGCGTCACCTCAGGGTAATTTGGTTTATGATGAATGATAAAACTAATCCAATGGGGAGCATTATGAAGCAATATATCGCCAGCTTTACTTCTTTGCGCATGACTGATGTCGGCAGCGTTGGCGGCAAGAACGCGTCGCTCGGCGAAATGATCAGTCAGCTTGCCGATCTCGGCGTGCGTGTTCCCGGTGGTTTTGCAACGACAGCGGATGCCTATCGCGATTTTCTCGCGCAAAGCGGACTCGATGCGCGCATTCGTGATTTGCTCGACAAGCTCGATATCGAAGATGTCACCGCGCTCGCGAAAGCCGGACAGCAGATACGGCTATGGATAAACGAGACACCCTTTCCGGCGCAGCTCGATCAGGAGATACGCAAAGCCTACGAGAAGCTGCAGGCAGATGCGGGCACCGAAGCGACCTGGGCGGTGCGCTCGTCCGCAACCGCCGAAGACCTGCCCGATGCGTCCTTTGCCGGACAGCAGGAAACCTTCCTGAACATCCAGGGTGCCGACAATTTGCTGCATGCGATCAAGGAGGTGTTTGCATCGCTGTATAACGACCGCGCGATCGCTTACCGCGTGCATCAGGGTTTTGCCCATCACGATGTTGCGCTGTCGGCAGGCGTGCAGCGCATGGTGCGCAGCGATATGGGCTCCAGCGGCGTGATGTTCACGCTGGACACCGAATCCGGCTTCGATCAGGTGGTATTCATCACGGCTTCGTATGGCCTGGGCGAGACCGTGGTGCAGGGTGCCGTGAATCCGGACGAATTCTACGTTTACAAACCTGCGCTGAAGGCAGGCAAACGTGCAGTCATCCGCCGCAATCTCGGCGCCAAGGCGATCAAGATGGAATTTGATACCGTGCGCCAGGCAGGCCGCTCGGTGCGCACGGTGGATGTGCCGTCGGCACAGCGGAGCAGTTATTCGATCAGCGACGCCGAGGCGGAAGAACTGGGGCGTTATGCGCTCACCATCGAGCAGCATTATGGTCGCGCGATGGACATCGAATGGGGCAAGGACGGCATCGACGGCAAGCTCTATATCCTGCAGGCAAGGCCGGAAACCGTGCAGGCGCATGACAAGCTGGAGACATTGCGCCGTTACCGGATCAAACAGCCGGGCACCGTGCGGATCAGTGGCCGCGCGATCGGCCAGCGCATCGGCAGCGGCCGCGTGAGCCTGATTAAAAATGCCAGCGAAATGAGCAAGGTGCAGGCGGGTGACGTGCTGGTCACCGACATGACCGATCCCGACTGGGAACCGATCATGAAACGCGCATCGGCAATCGTCACCAATCGCGGCGGGCGGACCTGCCATGCGGCGATTATCGCGCGCGAACTGGGCATTCCGGCCGTTGTTGGCTGCGGCGATGCGACCGAGTTGCTCAAGCAGGGCGAAGAAGTCACGGTGTCGTGCGCCGAAGGCGATGTCGGCAAGGTATACGAAGGAAAGATCGATTTCGAAGTGATCGACCTGGCGCTGGACAAGATGCCTGTGCCTCCGGTCAAGATTTCGATGAACGTCGGCAATCCGGAGCTGGCGTTCGAATTTTGCCGCTTGCCCAATGCCGGCATCGGGCTGGCCAGGTTGGAGTTCATCATCGCGCGCATGATCGGCATCCATCCCAAGGCTGTGCTGGGCTACCCCAACCTGCCGGAAGGCCTGAAGACGCAAGTGGAGGCAAAATGCGCCGGTTATGCGTCGCCGGTGGATTTCTATGTCGAAAAACTGGTCGAGGGTATTGCGACATTGGGTGCCGCATTCGCGCCCAAGCCGGTGATCGTACGGCTGTCGGATTTCAAGTCGAATGAATATTCCAGCCTGATCGGCGGCAAGCAATACGAGCCCGAGGAAGAAAACCCGATGCTGGGTTTCCGCGGCGCATCGCGTTACATCGCCGAGGATTTTCAGGACTGCTTCGCGCTGGAATGCCGCGCGATGAAGCGTGTTCGCGATGAGATGGGGCTGACCAATGTCGAAGTGATGATCCCGTTCGTGCGCACCGTCGATGAGGCTCGCGGCGTGATTTCCGTGCTGGAAAAGAACGGCCTGAAGCGCGGCAAGAACGGATTGCGCGTGATCATGATGTGCGAGATTCCGGCCAACGCGCTGATTGCGGAACAGTTCCTCGAATATTTTGACGGATTCTCGATCGGCTCCAACGATCTGACCCAGCTTACGCTCGGCATCGACCGGGATTCCAGCATCGTCGCAGGCAGTTTCGATGAACGCAATCCGGCAGTGCAATCCCTGCTGAGCATGGCCATTCAGGCTTGCCGCAAGGCAAACAAATACGTCGGTATTTGCGGGCAGGGCCCATCGGACCATCCCGATTTTGCGGAATGGCTGGTGGAGCAGGGCATCGAATCGATATCCCTGAATCCGGATACGGTGGTGCAGACCTGGCTGTTGCTGAGCAAGGCGGCGAAGCCCTGATTTGCGGGATAAACTCCTTGACCTGTAAGCATAATTCGCTATAATGCGCGCCCCTGTGAGGCTGATGTCCGGCCTCGCAATACCTTGCTCCACCGCACCGCAGGCGGGGGGCTTTAACCACAAGGAGAAGTAATGCGACATTACGAAATCGTTTTTATTGTGCATCCCGATCAGAGCGAGCAGGTGCCCGCGATGGTCGAGCGCTATCGCACGCTGGTCACCGGCAACGGCGGCCATATCCACCGTCTGGAAGACTGGGGGCGCCGCCAGCTGGCATACCCTATCCAGAAAATCCACAAGGCACACTACGTGCTGATGAATATCGAATGCAACCAGGCAACGCTGGACGAGCTGGAACACGCTTTCCGTTTCAATGATGCAGTGCTGCGTCACTTGACCGTGAAGACCAGGGCGGCCGTGGTTGAACCTTCCGCAATGATGAAGGAAGACAAGCCGCGTTCGATGCCGACTGAAAGCAGTGCTCCGGCGGCGGCTCCTGCAGCTGCGCCGGCTGCTCCCGAGGCGGCTCCGGCAGAAAGCCCGGCACAGGCCTGATCCGGTTGGCAATTGGCGCATAATCAGGTTGTCATCAGCGGAGAATTGATCGCGCTGGAAAGTTTGCGTTATACCCCGGCAGGGGTGGCAAGAGTGGCACTGACAATAAGTCACGTCTCTCAGCAGTTCGAAGCAAATGGTTTAAGGCAGGTGCAGTGCGAAGTAAATGCGCTGGCATTTGCCGAGGTGGCCGACAAGGCTGCCGGGTTTGCAACAGGACAGAACGTAATCCTGCGAGGATTTTTAGCCCGGCAAAGCGTCCGCAGCAGACAGCCTGTTTTGCATATAAACGACATTATTTTGGAATGAAGGAAATATCATGGCTCGTCCATCAGACAAAAAGAAAGATGACAAGAACAAACGCTCTTCCCGCAACAATCTGTTCAAGCGCCGCAAATTCTGCCGCTTTACAGTCGAGAAGATCGCCGAAGTGGATTACAAGGACATCAACATCCTCAAGGAATTCATAGCCGAAAACGGCAAGCTGATCCCGGCGCGGATCACCGGCACCAAGACACGCTATCAGCGCCAGCTGAGCACCGCCGTTAAACGCGCTCGTTTCCTGGCTTTGATGCCTTACACTGACCTGCACTAAGGAGTCCGGACATGCAAATTATATTGATGGAAAAAGTGGCCAACCTCGGTGCATTGGGCGAAGTGGTCAAGGTAAAGAACGGTTTTGCGCGTAATTTTCTGATTCCGCAAGGCAAAGCCAAGCGTGCATCTGCAGCCAACATGGCTGAGTTCGAAGTGCGCCGTGCCGAGATTGAAGCTGCCGAAAAAGCCAGGCTCGCCGAAGCACAGACACGCGCCGAGAAACTGGCAGGTTTGACAGTGCAGATCGTGCAAAAGGCGGGTGTGGACGGCAAGCTGTTCGGTTCCGTTACCAATGCAGACATTGTTGCCGCAATGGCTGCACAGGGCTTTGAGGTTGAAAAATCGCAAGTTCGCATGCCCGAAGGCCATATCAAGCAGATTGGTGACCATCCTGTAAACATCGCGCTGCATACCGATGTGGTGGTGGGAATCACGGTTTCGGTGCTCGGCGAACAGTAATTTGTTCCGGCATCATCGCAACGCAAAGAAAGGACTGGCAACAGTCCTTTTTTTTGTTTTCGGAATTTCCCCGGTAGCAGGGTAAAATGCCTGACGCATAACAGCACTATCCAGTTTAACTCCATGCAAAAATTTGCCGAAAATTTCTCTGACGCCGATGCTCAGCTCGACCAGATCAAATTGCCGCCCCATTCGGTGGAAGCGGAGCAATCGGTGCTGGGCGGCCTGTTGCTGGAAGCGAGCGCGCTGGACAAGATCACCGACCTGGTAAACGACGACGATTTCTACCGCCAGGAGCACCGTCTGATCTTCCGCCAGATTTTGCGGCTGAGCGAGCAGGCCAAGCCGGTCGACGTGATAACTGTGGCCGAGGCATTGGAAATCGCCGGGGAACTCGACAAGATCGGCGGCCTGCCGTACCTCGGGGGGCTGGCGCAAAACGTTCCTTCCGCTGCCAACATTCGCCGCTACGGCGAGATCGTGCGCGAGCGATCCATCATGCGCAGACTGGCGGAAGTCGGCAGTGACATTGCCAGCAGCGCCTACAACCCTACAGGCCGCGATGCCGCCCAATTGCTCGACGAAGCGGAAAGCAAGGTTTTCGAGATTGCCGAGGCGGGCGCGAAGGGAAAGCAGGGGTTCGTTGCGATGCCGCCGTTGCTGACCGAAGTGGTGGAACGCATTGAGACGCTTTATGGGCGCGACAATCCCAGCGACATCACCGGAACCGCCACCGGATTCACCGATCTGGACCGAATGACCTCAGGCTTGCAGCCGGGAGATCTTGTAATCATTGCGGGCCGCCCGAGCATGGGCAAAACCGCGCTTGCGATCAATATCGCCGAGAATGTGTCAATGGACAGCAAACTGCCGGTTGCAATCTTCAGCATGGAAATGGGCGCGACACAGCTCGCGATGCGCATGCTTGGTTCGGTGGGCAAACTCAACCAGCAGGACTTGCGCACCGGTCGACTGCAGGACGACGACTGGGGAAGGCTGACACATGCGCTGGGCAAACTGAATGACGCGCCGATACATATCGATGAAAGCGCTGCACTGTCTGCTCTGGATCTGCGCGCAAGGTCGCGGCGCCTGCATCGACAGAACAACGGGCTTGGCCTGATTGTGGTCGACTACCTGCAGTTGATGAGTTCCAACATCGGCAAGGCCAGCGAGAATCGCGCCACGGAAATCTCGGAAATCTCCCGCTCGCTGAAGGCGCTGGCCAAGGAACTGCATGTGCCGGTGATCGCGCTGTCGCAGCTTAACCGCAGCCTGGAACAGCGTCCCAACAAGCGGCCGGTGATGTCCGATCTGCGCGAATCCGGTGCGATCGAACAGGATGCCGACCTGATCCTGTTCATCTACCGCGATGAAGTCTACAACAGCGACTCACCGGACAAGGGCAAAGCCGAGATCATCATCGGCAAGCAGCGTAACGGCCCGATCGGGATGGTTGCGCTTGCATTCCGGGGGGAATACACGCGCTTCGACAATCTTGCACCCGGCAGTTATTAATACGGCCGAGGTCTGACCGGACTGCAGCCCCGGCAATTTTGCGCATCTGATCGATACTTCATGGCTCGGCGCGATCATTACCACGTTTATGTAGTCGAACTGTCGAAAGACGTTCTCTACAACGGGCGTTTCAGGAAAGCCAATCCCGATTACGTTACCGGAAAACCGTGCGTATATGTCGGCATGACGGGACTGGATCCCGATGTTCGCTTAGACAAACACAAGGCGGGAATCCAGTCCAACCGGTATGTTCAGGAATTCGGATTGCGACTGCTTCCGGACCTGTATGAGGTCTATAACCCGATGCCGTACGACGGCGCGCGCGACATGGAGGTTGAGCTGGCGATAGGATTGCGCGAGGCTGGGTATGGGGTATGGCAAGCATGAGCAGAGTGCCGCTGAAACAGCGCAAATCTGCGTATTTCGTTTGAAGCACGACTGCCTTTCCGATACAATGCGAACCCGGTAGCAGGCGCGTAGCTCAGCTGGTTAGAGCACTTGGTCGACATCCAAGGGGTCGTTGGTTCGAGTCCAATCGTGCCTACCAAGAATACAGTGGGTTAGATCAAAAACGGTCTAACCCATTTTTCTTTTGATGGGGGCTTTTGGGTGACTACAATTGGCACAAAACAGCCTCTCAAAACACATAGCAATAAGGGTACAAAAGCGATGCTCTTGTGAACGTTATGGTCACAGACCAACTACGCTCGACGCAATGCTCTTGGCTGGTCGACCGTGGCAATCTATCTCGTCCTTGCATCAGGATATGGCTATTTCAAATTCCTAAAATTTAATATGCCATGAAATCGTTATCAATCAAGACTAAAAAATATCTCAATAAACTGCGTTCTCAGGCCTTCTTGCAGTGACAGATTTGAAATAGAGCCGCATCTGTTGTATGTCCCGTTCCATGTCATCTGTTAAATGAATGATCGGGCCGAACACAGTCGCATGTTTGGCATAATCAACCGCCACAAGTTGCACGGGTACCTGTGCTCTTTTGGCGATGTGCCAAAAACCTGTTTTCCATGTCGCCACGGGCTTGCGTGTTCCTTCTGGAAAGATGGCCAACACAAGTCGTTCGTTGGAGTTAAACAACTCCACCATTTGTGTAACCACATCGTTATGACTAGTGCGATCGATCGGTATTGCACCAAGGAAAGCCAGCAATTGGCCGAGCAGACCTTTGGCATATGTATTCGCAATAAACCAAGAAGCATGCAATCCTGTCGCCATCATGACGCCCAAGTTTGTCGTGAAATCCCACCACGATGTATGTGGCGCCATGACAAATATAAGCTTGGGAGCCTCGGAGATCTCGCCTTCAGTGTGCCAGCGACACATTCGCAACAGCATGCGCCCAAACCACTTGCTGACTCGATTACCGCGTTGGGGATGTTGTTTGCCAAGTTTGACAAGATTCATGTGTTCATTTTAATGCATAACGAATCGCCGACCGGGCTGAAACTCTTCATAATGAGTTAAAGAAGCCAGGCTCAAATTAATGTCAGCTATGGGTCGATAAGAGTCACTCAAGATGACCAAGTTAACCTCATTTCTATGACCGCTTTCAGCCGTAAAGCAGACAGTTGCGATTCCAGAATTCTATAACCCTATTTGTTTAGTACCCGCTCATTGGCACAAAGCTATAGTCGGAGTATCGTACATTTTGCAAAACGCAGTTGAGGCACAGCTGCAATTTCCGGAGCATCGAATTTAGTGAGCTCGACTTTACCTAGTGGCCGAAGGAGAATTAACATGGCAACGAAGCACTTCCAGAAAGGCCTGGACAACCGAATGCGTGATCAGAATGGCGAAATTCGTCAAAAACGCAAAGATACTAAAGTAGAAACGCTTCGAAAGACCTACGGCGACGATCTTGCCAAGGGTTACCGGTCGGACGCAAAACTGGGCACAGTGCTTAAGCGTGAAGGACTTGAAACCTTGGATCAGCTAATCAAGAAAACAAAGTAGCTTGTTACACTGTTTTCTCAATACCCAACCACCGGCAATTCATTCCAGTCGGTGGTGTAGTTTGGTGTCTTCCTCTCCCTACGCATAGCCCATCGATGCTGAATTCCTGATGCAGCAATGTCTGCTTTCGGATTTTCTGTATCGTCACTTTCGACAAACCGGAATTTCAACGGCAAGTTCACTGGCGAGCTTTAGCGAGTCAGTTGGGACGTCTTGTTCGGCTAAGATTTCAGACTGGGCGCTGGTACACAGCAAAGTAATGCGGCACAGGCGGGTCCTGATCATCATCGTAGGCCTGGAAATATACTTCGGAACAACCAGTCCGTCGGAAACCGTCTATCTCATTCCGGTCTAGCGGCAAAGGAAATGAGTCCAATTGTTCACCCTTCTTCCGACTGCGACACGAAACGATTATTTTACCCCCGGGAGCAACCAGATCAGAAATTGCTTTAAGAGCCTGAATCCGACTCTGACCTTCCAGAATCTGGATCGTATTGCACTCGTATACCAAATCAAATCCAAGTTGCCACTCCGCAGGATAGTTGAACAAGTCGGCGACTCGGTAGTCCACGGCGCTGTCTGGATACCGATGCCGGCACATGGCTATAGCCGACGGGGAAATGTCGAAGGCGATAACTCGACAACCATGCTGCATTAGTATTTCGGCGTCATCGCCCAAGCCACAGCCAATCGTAATGGCCCGCTTGCCCAGAAGTTCAGGATGCTTTTCGATCCAATCGAGGAGCAAGGGATTCGGTTTTAAGTCAGCCCAGTATACTTTGTGGATATCGCCGTCGGCCCGGGAATAGAATTCCTCGAACCATCCATTCGGGTCTCCACTATCAGCGTACATCTTCGCTAATCGTTGCGTACTATTCTTTGGATTTTCCATAAGCTGAGCCTCTAATTGTCTATATGGTGCCACCAATAGAATCAATGGGCTCAGACTCGATTGATTCGGCGATTTGCTCCCTCGATGCCGCACCTGTCATATAACCCATCAGGCACAATAGCACTGGACAATAAATTTCGCTTTCATTTGCCTTCCCTTCCAACCAGCAAATTCAATGATCAGCCTGGATTGTTCCTGGATTTTATTGATTTTCTATCACTGTCTCTGAATTATCAATCGAATCGTCCCCGAAATTTTCCGCTTAATCGTGCGATTTCAACCAGTCGATGCAACACATTGATTAAACCGTTCGGCCGGTGTTTCGACCGGTTGAAATCGCACCGAGAAGCAGTCGTTCATAGCGACATCCTTGACCGTCCATTCTTGGCACAAACACGAAGTTCATCTTGCCCAACTGCCTTCCACAAAGCAGCCAGTTGCGACCGGCAGCAATTGGCCGAAAGCAGCCTTCTCAAAATCATATCAGTAAAGACACAAAAGCCATGCTCTTGTGCAAGCTCTTGTCGCAGACTTGCGATGCAAGACTGTGGTGACTTTTGGGTGACTTGAGGGGTGAAAACATGGCAAAACCGTGCAAAATGGGGAACGGGCGGCACTTATAAGATAAATAAAAACAATAGGTTGCGACTAAGAAATCAGTCGACATCCAAGGGGGCGTTGGTTCGAGTCCAATCGTGCCTACCAAAAATACAACTGGTTAGTTCAAAAACGGTCTAGCCCGTTTTTCTTTTGGTAGTGACTTTTCTCTTCAATTCATCAATCTGGACTACCGAATAATGAGCGGTAGCACCTTGCCTGGCATGCCACAATCTGCTGGTACACGCATCACACAAGCGGTTACTTCACATCAAGCGTTCCTGAGTAGCTCAGAACCGAGAAGATATTGTTTTACCGATGTGCTGTAGCGCGATGGCGTCATACTGGCTACCGCTTTCCACAGGCGAATTTCCACAGAGCTTCGCCTATGCTTCCAGGGAGAACTGGCTCCCATTCTCCGGTAACCACGTTGCTCGGAACAATTTCACCATTTCCCATATGTTCAGTGTAAGCAGTATATGAAAGCATCCTTAGCCTATCTGCCTTACAGTCGAACTCGTCTTGAACTTTCCAGGATTTGATAATGTCCTTTTTGAATCCAGAAAAGAGACTGTCTAGTCTTCTTTCCGCTTCCTTTGATAAACCAGACTGATGATCCACGAGAACCATCATTGTCACCAGGTTACCATCCTTGTGAATAGTGGCAGGGTCTGTATAGGCGATTTGGATTTCTGGCGAATCCTGAGAATGAATTGCAGAAACTTTTAACCATTCTGCTATCGCACTAGTGCTTGCAAGCGACAACAAAAGGACAAGAATAATTTTAAGCATTGATTTCCCTGATTTCAGAATCGTTATTCTGCGGTCACCGATTTCGATAATAAGCAAACGCTACTTTTCCCTGAGCAGTATTTCCAGGCTTCCACCCCTTCACTTGGCACCATATTACACGGTATGCCGCAGATCATACACGCGGGAAATACTGCTCTGGGAATAGATATGTGATTTGACTTCGGCAGGAAACTTACTGCGATTGGCCAAACATGATTTCATTTCAGCGACAGATTGCAGTAATACAATGGACATTGGAATAATTTCAGTCTTTTCCTTTTGTCAGAATGTGCCAATATTAGCCATACGCTCGCACCGGCTTTTCGACATGTAATTTAGCCTAATGATGCTGGTATTGTATTCAATAGAGGGTGTACAGCTTTGGGGTGGAGTTTATTTTCCGAATCCAACAATAGAATAGGAAACTGAAACCTTCAGTCTCCCATTGGATTATCGTGGATACTCAAGCATTTTCATTATTTCAACAACAACCCTAAGGGCAAGGGAGACCGGTGCACGATATAGTAATTCCGGGATTTTACGTATTGGCTGGTGTTATGGCTTATGCCATGCTAAATCACTTGGCAATCGCACTAACCCGCCCGCGCGATCGCGTGCAGATTTTGTTTGCTTGTTTGAGTCTTGTTGCTGTGCCGTACGCTATCTTTAATGCTCAAACACTGCACTCAGCCAATATGACCGAGTTCATTTGGGCGCTGAAGTGTACCCTCTCCGCAGTGCTTCTGTTCTTGATTTTATTCATATGGTTTATCGCCCTGTACTCGGGGAAAACACCGCTGCTATTTCTGGCAGGTTTGAGCGTACTTTTCGCCGTATTGTTCGTGATCAATCTGAAGCAGCCCTTTAGCCTGCAGTATGACCACTTAATTAGCAAAGGCAGCGAACCGGAAATATTATTGGCTGCGATTCAAAAAGTGGCAAGTGGCGGTAGCTGTATTGATTCGTGAAAAACGCGGAACTTGGAAAAACATCTTCCTGGCAGCCATATAATCAGAAAGAAATCCGACAGTACGCATAAATATCTGGCTCTTGTATGGAAATTGCAGCCATCACCACAGAGCGGGTCAGGTGTGTTTGGCAATAAGAGACAATCTGGGCAATGGCCAAATTTATCCAGAGCGCCTGGGGCGCGTCTTACAGTCACTGTAAAGGCTGGTTTCCCGGCTGATGGTGGAAATAAAAAGCCCCTGTACTTTTCGGGTACAGGGGTGAAATAGTCTTAACTAAAGGGGGAAGTTAAGACTTCACGCTCAGGGAGGAGAAACGTGAGATAGCTTGCGCTATCCGAACATAGGATAAGCAAGCTCGGGAATAGTTCCGCAATTTTTCTGAAATTTTTCAGGCGGCGATTTTCGGCGAATTGCCTGAAGATTTTGTCTGCCAGACTCCCAATTCGGCTTTGCCGGGCAGTCCAACATTGCAGTATTCTGCACCCGAAACAGGAACCATACAGACTAGATCGTATAGATCGCCACGTAGTGAGTAGTTTCCTTCTGCTCGTTCTTAACTGCGGAAATTACGATACCAGACGGGATTTCAATGCCCCGCTTGTCCCTGATGCGAATTTCTCCGCTCCATGAGCCATCGCGCAGCAATTGATGCCACATTTTATTGTAGAAATCCCGAGTAAACCGTTCAGATTTTACGATACGGGGATTTTGACCGACCAATTCTTCAGCGCTATAGCCAGAAAGTTTGAGGAAGGATTTATTGGCCAGCAGGATGTTGCTGTGTGCGTCAGTGATCAGGATGGGATCCTTGCTTTCAAACGCGATCGAAACTGTGCGCAGTCTTTCCCCCGTTTGCCTTAGTTCGGCTATGTTCTGCGACATAGGGCGATACACAAGAAAATAGAATATCGGGAAAATGAATGCTGCAAGCAAGGTTGCATCCAGCACCAGTACGGCCATTTTTGGCAGGGCCGGAAAAAAGTCCAGAAATGCCAGGATCAGCAGTTCTTCAAGGAACACCGCGCCGGTCAGTATCACCAGCAACCATGCCAAAGTACTTTTCTGTTTCATCTTTGCCATCTAATCATCAGGATGCGAAACCGCATTTCCAGTTGCCGAACGTTGACCCAGTTTTACATGCATTATTACCGCAATGACAGATGAGGAACCAGGCAGCCCGTATTGAGAAGCAATGCCAGCGTTGTTTATCATACATCTACTATCCGAATATGCCAGCGTGTCTGATTAGGGGCATAGCGCTTCAAATCAAACATATGCAAAAACGTACTGGATTGATACTCGGGTGAGTTGGCAGGCCAATCCTGGAATACTTCAGGAATCAGCTGCAGAGGTATATCGAGGCCAGCCGTGGTTTCTGCACGGCCACGAATGTCAGGATGAAAATCGCCAAATACCAAAGATGGACTGGCTGAATATTGATTCGCGACGTTACGAACTTCGGAGCGCGTTGTTGTTAGCGGAACGACTTGTCTTCATTGCTGTTTTGCGCTTGTTGTTCGACAGTAAACAGTACAGCAGCCTTAACCCTGGAAGACAGGTTGAGTTTTGTCAATATATGCCGTACATGCTGTTTTACGGTGTCATAACTGATGGAAAGAGTTTGCGCGATAGCCTTGTTGCTTTCTCCGCGCGACAATAGCTGGAGTATTTCGCGTTCACGATCAGTGAGCAGCTTCAGGGAATTCTTCGGCTCGTCTTCAGGCTGATCGCCGCGCAGCATCTCGATCATTTTGATGGTCATGGTTGGTGCGACAACAAGCTCGCCTGCTGCAACCCTGCGGATGGCATCAACCACTTCCTCAGGCGCCATGTCTTTGAGCAGATAGCCGCGCACGCCAGCGCGTATCGCATTCGCCAGATCGGCTTCAGAATCGCTCATGGTCAGAATAACGGCGGGTGTTGCACAACCTTCTTTGCGGATCTGCTCCAGCATGGCCAGTCCGTCCAGCGGCTTCATCCGCAGATCCATGATCAGCAAATCGGGATCTTCGTTCAATAACACACGCAATCCCTCAATGCTGCCGGTTGCACCAAGAACCGAGAAGCCATAGCAATTGCCAAGCAACTCGCTCAATCCACTGCGGCACAGGTTTTGATCGTCCACCAGCACAACATTCAACTTCTCATTCATTCACTTCTCTCCAGTCTGAACTAGGCTCTGGGAAATATAATCTGACGCGTGTTCCGACACCCTGGGAACTTTCAACCATTATCTCGCCACCGATTCGTTGTGCGCGCTCACGCATGATTTTCATGCCGTAGTGACCTTCAACAGGCAAGAAAGCACAACCTCCGCTTCCGTTGTCATCAATGGTGAAGACATAATAGCCATCGGACAAATCAACAACCAGACGGGCATGCGTAGCGCCCGAATGTGTGGCTATGTTTGCCAGGGCCTCATGGACAATATGGGAGATCTGGATCTCATATTCAAGAGGTAAATCGAGTTTTGCCACCAGATTGATGTATTCGAGTACGATTTCATGCCGTTGACGGAATTCTTCCACGATGGCCCGCAGGGCATGCAGAAGACCGCCTGGATCGACGGCGCAGCGAAAATCCGTGATCAGTTCACGAACAGTCTTCTGACTGCTTTCGAGTGCTTCATCTATCTCGTGTGCATATTTGGCAACCATGCCCGCATTCAGCGTTCGTATCGACTCAAGCAGCATGCTTGTGCGCATCCGGGTATATACCAGCGATTGCGCCAGGGAATCATGAATTTCGTTAGCAATGGCCTGCCTTTCTGCGATCAACTCGGCGCGGCTGGCCTCTCGGGTCGATTGATTCAGTTCGACCAGGGTACCGAGCAGGTCAGCGAAAGACTGAATTCTTTTTGAAACATGTTCAAATGGCCCCTGCGGTTCGCTGAAAAACAGCGTAATTCTCCCGACAGGCCTGTCAGTTGAATTCGGGTTTCCAATCGGGGCAGTGATCAACGATTGAATCCGGCACCCGGCATTGAGGCAGACAGGCCGTTTTTTGCATGCGCGCAAGTCAGTGGAATATATCCCGCGGCTGATCGGTGCTTTGCAGCTTGTTTCGCAATTTAGTTCGAGGTCGCTGCCAAGTTTGAGCAATTCTGCCGGTAATCCGACCGAGCTGAAAAATTGGTGGGTCTGACCGTGCGCCGGAAGTATCCGGGCTATACCGGAAGCTGCATTTACAGTGCTGATAAGCGTTTCGAGCAGCTTCTCTACTGCAGACCTGAAATCGTCCGAGTGATGCACAGACGGCGAAAGCGATCGATTCGCTACAGATTCCTCGCCATTTCCCGGGGGGGAGAAATGGAAGTCGTCGGTCCACGAAAATTCAGCGTGTACCGAATTCAGCAATGAGTTAGTTTTTTTGCCCATATCTTTCGTCAATGCGCCTGAATAAATTGCCGGTTTCTAAAGCAGGCGATGCGTTTCCGTACATTGAAACATTTTGTAACTATATTCTAATATGCCGATCCTTTGTGTATAAAAGCGGTAAGCAGATCGCTTTCTGGATTCCGGACCGGATACCCCGAGAGTATACCCCTCATTCGGGTTATATCAACGCTACCCCGTTGTGGTTATAGACACTAAAAGCGCCCAACGGTTTTAATGAAACCGTTTAAAATCATATAGTTTATTGAATTTTCGGACATTTCTGATGTTCATCCCAACCTTCAGTACTTTAAAACAATGAAAATCTGCATCGTTTCAGACAGTCATGACCGTGCAGATCCACTTGCAGAGGCCATCGTCAAAGCAAAGGCAGGCGGGGCACAGGCCGTCATACATTGTGGCGACCTGATTGGAGCAAACACCTTGCGTGCATCCATCAAGTTGGGTGTTCCTCTGCACGTTGTGCATGGCAACAATCTTGGCGATCAGAACGCAATGCACAGATTGATGGCAAAATCAGGCGGGACACTAATCTATTACGGGCAGGATGCAGAACTGGAACTCGGCGGTCGGCGCATCTTTGTAACTCATTATCCGCACTATGGCAGGGGTATGGCCTGTACCGGTGATTACGATCTGGTATGTTGCGGTCACAGTCACATCGCTGAGATCATCAGGCAGCCCAACATCAAGGGGGGGCACACCCTGCTGGTGAACCCCGGTTCGGTTTCCGGTATTGGTGCACCCAACGTTGAGGAAGCATTTACCTGGATATTGGGTGATCTGGCCGATATGTCATTCGAGATTCATACGCTGAAGCACTGACCATGTCTCCGGCTTGCCTTATTCAGACGCATCATTTAGCCGGAAAGACTGCAGATGATAGGTGAACAGAAGAAATAATTAGCACAATCTTGGCAATTCAGTGTACATTTTGTAATAATTACAATAATAAATCGTAGAGTATTTGAAATTTAGAGTATTTGAATCGGGAAAGGAGGAGTGGACAATAAACTTAATCATATTTATAAGTATATAAAAATAAAAACAAAATATACAAGTTGGTGTGCACAAAGTTCTATATATAAAAAGCAGGTCAGCAACCATTAACACTAAATCAACAAGGGAGGATTTGTGATGGGAAAGACTCAAGATGCATGGAACGAAAGTGGAGAACCCGAGAAAGTCCAAAGAATGGGCTGGAAGGAGCTGTATTTAAAAGAAGATTGGTGGGCCATCTGGCTGGGGCTTGGTTTTGTAATTGTAGCCCTCCTGTTTTTCGCAAATGGTTCGAGTATAAAATGGATTACGCTGGTTCCGGCTATCGGGCATGCGGATGCTGCTGGTAAGATAGTGGCTGGCCAATGGACCGATTTCTCGCTAATTGCGCCTTATTTCGCAAGTCACATCGGGCAATACATCGCCCAATTTATTATGTGGCTGGTAATCTTCACCATCAGCATTAAGACGCTGGGTTTCAAGCTGAGAGAGTTCTACCCGTCGTTTTTATTCATCTATGTTTTTTCCATTATCATTTTTGTGGCTGGAACAAACCATACGGTGCATGACCTCAACCTGGAACCACCCTTGTTGGCGTTACTGCTAGGCATGGCCATTTCCAACTTCATCGGTCTGCCGAAGTGGATGGACACCGGGTTTAGGGTGGAGTTTTATATCAAGACGGCGATCGTGCTGATGGGTGCGACCTTGCCATTCACCTTGATCATCTGGGCGGGCCCTGTTGCCATCGTACAGGCATCCATCGTTTCAGTCTTGACATGGGTGGTGATCTATTTTGTCGCTACAAAGATGGGTATTGACCGGCGGCTGGCTGCAACCCTGGGTGCCGGTGGTGCGGTTTGTGGTGTGTCCGGGGCGATTGCCATTGCCGGTGCTGTCGGTGCCAAGAAAGATCACGCGCCTATCGCAATCAGCCTGGTTATCGTCTGGGCCATCGTGATGATCTTCGTCTTACCAGGTGTCTCCAAATCCATGAAACTGCCAGCTGGTGTGGCCGGCGCCTGGATCGGGACTTCTGAGTTTGCCGATGCAGCCGGTATTGCAGCGGCCAAAACATACGATGATTATGCAGCGGATCCTACTAATAATATCCCGGCTACCAAAGATGCTGAGGGTAAAACCACTGATGCAGTCAATGCCTTTACTCTGATGAAAGTTATTGGTCGTGATTCGTGGATCGGCATCTGGGCATTCGTGTTGGCTTTGGTCTCTACTACTCGCTGGGATCGAAAGACCGGGTCGAAACCCAATCCGGGGGAAATATGGTGGCGATTCCCCAAATTTGTCCTTGGGTTCCTTGTCTGTTCGATCATCATCACCTATGTGTCCAGCCTCTATGTCCATGACTTCAAGGCTTACAAGGCGACCATGGGTCCTATGGTTGGACCGATCCTGCAATTGCGGACGTGGTTGTTTATCTTCTGCTTCTTCAGCATAGGGCTGACCACACGCTTCCGCGAACTGGCAAGTGCCGGTGTTAAACCCTTTATGGCGTTTACCTCGGGTGTGGTAGTTAACGTTATCCTTGGTTTCATCCTGTCTACGGTTGTGTTTGTAGAATTCTGGACCAAAGTAGGCGTTCAGTAATTGATGTCATACGCAGCGGTTCCGTAACTCAGGTTGCGGGACCGCTGTTCTTTAGCAGTGAGGCCATACATGTTTGAAGATTTAATTAGACGCAATGCAACTCCTCAGGAACCACCTGAAAACATGCGCTGTATTAATTGCAGCCATTTTCGCAATTCACCTGAGTACCTCGAAGAAACGATCAAGGGGTTGTCTACCATGAGTTCAGGTCATGCCTCTGTTCGCATGGATGATGGTATCTGTGAAAAAAACGATGAATACCTGTCGGCCTACGACTGGTGCGATAAATTTGAAAGTAAGACAAGCTAGCAAATTTGTAAGCACTTATAATTCTGTAC
>JAJDNO010000078.1 GCA_022340615.1 Gallionella sp.
AGCGGCTTGCCATTTCATCACACCGACCACGATGCAGGGGCTGTCCGGGAAGCCGGTTCTGATCGACCAGTGGGATCAGGGTGTGCCGAACGGCATGCCGCACATCAGTCTGGGCCGCGCCGCGGATGCGATCGTGATCGCACCCGCGAGCGCAGATTTCATTGCCAAGCTGGCGCACGGGCTTGCGGATGATTTGCTGTCCACACTCTGCCTGGCGCGTGCGTGTCCGCTGCTGATCGCGCCCGCGATGAACCGCGAGATGTGGGCGAATGCGGCAACCCGGCGCAACGTCGCTCAACTGGCTGCGGACGGCGTGCAGGCGCTTGGCCCGGACAGCGGGTTGCAGGCGTGCGGCGAGGAAGGCGAGGGACGGATGCGCGAAGCAGCGCAACTGGCGCAAGACATTGCGGCCTTCTTTCAACCAAAAATACTTTCCGGAAAAAGGATACTGGTCACCGCCGGCCCGACCTACGAGGCGATCGACACCGTGCGCGGCATCACGAACCGCAGCTCCGGCAAGATGGGTTACGCGATCGCGCAGGCCGCCCATGAACTGGGCGCGGAAGTCATGCTGATTTCCGGTCCGACATCGCTCGCAAAACCGAACGGAGTGCAAAGCACAGATGTGCAAAGCGCCGAACAGATGTTCGACGCGGTAAAGCAGGATGTCGGCAATTGCGATATTTTCATCAGCGTGGCAGCCGTGGCCGATTACCGCGTCGCCCAGCCCGGCACACGGAAAATCAAGAAAAGCACGGAGAATCTTACTCTGGAACTCGTCCCAAACCCGGACATTCTTGGATATGTATCCAGCCTGCCTGACGCCCCATTTTGCGTGGGATTCGCAGCCGAAAGCGAGAATCTGTCCGAATATGCCGAACAGAAGCGTCGCGCCAAGAAACTTCCCTTGCTGGTCGGCAACCTCGTGCAGCAGGCTGTTGGCAGCGATGAAAACGAGCTGGTATTGTTCGAAGACAGCGGCACGCTGACGCTGCCGCGCGCCGACAAGCTCACACTTGCAAGGTTATTGATGCAACATATCGCGCAACAAAGAACGAGGAGCAGGAAATGAAGCACCCGACCGGAACTGAACACATCTCCGTCGACGTCAAAATCCTGGACTACCGCTTGCAGGAACATATGCCGGGTTATGCAACTTCAGGTTCCGCCGGGATCGACTTGCGCGCATGCATCGAACACAATCTGGTGATCCAGCCCAAGCAGTGCGAACTCATTCCCAGCGGCATCGCGATACATCTGGGCAATCCGGGTTATGCGGCGATGATATTGCCGCGCTCCGGTCTGGGACACAAGCACGGCATCGTGCTCGGCAACCTGGTCGGTTTGATCGACTCCGATTACCAGGGGCAGATTTTCGTTTCGCTATGGAACCGTAGCCAGATGCCGTTCACCCTGATGCCGATGGAGCGTATGGCACAGCTGGTGATCGTGCCGGTAATGCAGGCGAAATTCAATGTGGTGGAGGAATTTCCATTGAGCGAACGCGGGGCCGGCGGTTTCGGCAGCACCGGCAAACACTGACGGATGTACTCAGACCGGGGACATCAGCCGTGCGGAATCGCTGCCTCAATTTCAGCGAAGGTGTTTGCCAGCTGAAAACTCTGAACCTGCGCACCCAATTGACGGGCAATCTGGGTAAGAGAGAACAGGCCGCATACTGACTGATTGCCATCTTCACCTTCAGCGACCACCAGCGCATGCTGCCGATGTGAGTGTTTCAGGCTGGCAACGATATGCCCGACCTTGGCATTCTGCACATCATCGATTTTCAGCACTTCCAGGTCGGGTTGTGGAGTCATGATGTCGCGCACCATGATTTCTGCATGGGTTCCGCCCATATTCTGCAGGTAACGCATCGGCTTTTCCCCCAGCACATCGGTGGCAGTCAGTAATCCAGCCACCTGATCGCTGTCATCCAGCACCAGCAGCAGACGCACCCCATAGCGAATCATCTTGGCATTGGCCTGCTCCATCGGAGTTCTGGTGCGGACACTCACCACCGAAACCTTGTGCAGATCGGTCATCACGTTCAATGCGGAGTCGCTCAGCTTGACCCGTTCCGGAAGTATCTGCGCCGGACGCACGAAGGACGATCCGGATTGGAGACGGAACGATTGCAGCGGGTTGTATTCCTTGATCAAGAATTTCTCCTAAGTGAACGAAAGGGAATTATCGGTACGCATGCTGGAGATGCGCAGGATTGCCCCTGGGTGCGGGCAGGTAACTGGCCAGCTCCTTAAGCGCCATCGTGTACACTTCACGCTTGAATTCGATTACGGCATTGATGTCCAGCCAGTAATTGTTCCAGCGCCACGCATCAAATTCCGGATGCGGACTGGAACGCAGGCAGACATCACAATCACGCCCGACAAGGAGCAACAAAAACCAGATCTGCTTTTGTCCGCGATAGCCACCGCGCGATTCGCGTTTGCTCCAGCTTTGTGGAACCTCGTAACGCATCCACTCACGCGTCCGTCCGAGTATCTTCACATGCTGCGGCATCAAGCCGACTTCTTCGTGCAACTCGCGGTACATCGCCTGCTCCGGGGTTTCGCCATGCTGTATGCCGCCTTGCGGAAATTGCCATGCATGTTGTTTAACCCGCTTGCCCCAAAGCACCTGATTCCTGTGGTTCGTGATGATAATGCCGACATTCGGGCGGTAGCCGTCTCGGTCTATCATTTGTCACTCTACTCAGTTAATTTCAATGTCTTGATTCTTTCACATTTCCACTTCAATGGAAAGGGATACCGCCATCCGCTTGCTCCGCAAGCATACCGGAAGAGCGGCATTCCCTGTAAAATCACCGGCCGTATTCAATAACCAGACTGTACTCACCATGCGCGCCTCACAATTTTTCATTTCCACGCTTAAGGAAGCCCCCTCGGAAGCCGAGCTTGCCAGCCACAAACTGATGATGCGAGCCGGCTTTATCAAGAAACTGGCCAGTGGACTGTATACTTGGATGCCGCTCGGTTTGCGCGTGCTGCGCAAGGTTGAAAATATCGTGCGCGAAGAAATGAATCGCAGCGGCGGGATCGAACTGCTGATGCCGGCCGTCCAGCCCGCCGAATTGTGGCAGGAGAGCGGAAGATGGGAAGTATTCGGCCCGCAAATGCTCAGGATCAGGGACCGGCATGGCAATGATTTCTGTTTCGGGCCTACTCACGAGGAAGTGATCACCGATATCGCGCGCCGCGAGATACGCAGCTACCGCCAGTTGCCGGTCAACTTCTATCAGATCCAGACCAAGTTTCGCGACGAAGTAAGACCGCGTTTCGGCGTGATGCGCGCGCGCGAATTCATGATGAAGGATGCGTATTCATTCCATGCGGATTTTGCGAGTCTGGAAAAAACCTACCGTGTCATGCACGAAACCTACTCGCGCATATTCACCCGGCTTGGCCTGAAATTCCGCGCCGTGGCGGCCGATACCGGCGCGATCGGCGGCAGCGGTTCTCATGAGTTCCATGTGCTGGCGGATTCCGGCGAAGACGCACTGGCCTACTGCCCGGTTTCCGATTATGCCGCAAACGTGGAACTGGCCGAAGCCGTTGCACCGACGACTGCACGAGCCGCCTCCACGGAAACGATGCGTGATGTGGAAACGCCGAGACAAACCACTTGCGAACAGGTCGCGGAACTGCTGGGCATCCCGTTGCAGCGCACCGTGAAACTGCTGGCCCTGATCGCCAATGACAAGCTGCACATCCTGCTGATACGCGGAGACCACAGCCTGAATGAGGTAAAGGTCAGCAAGCTGCCGGAACTGACGGATTTCCGTTTCGCCTCGGAAGACGAGATACGCGCCCAGTTTGACTGCCCGCCCGGTTTTCTTGGACCGGTCGGCGTCGATCGCGCCAGGGTTCGAGTGATCGCCGACAGGACCGTGTCGATGATGAGCGATTTTGTTGCAGGTGCAAACAAACCGAAATTCCACATCGCCGGAGTGAACTGGGGACGCGACTTGCCCGAACCCGATCTGGTGGCGGACATACGCAATGTCGTCACGGGCGATCCATCGCCGGACGGAAAAGGAACACTGGAAATTTGCCGCGGTATCGAAGTCGGACATATCTTCCAGCTGCGCACCAAATATGCAGAAGCGCTGAAAGCCACTTTCCTCGATGCGCAGGGCAAGACGCAAATCATAGAGATGGGCTGCTACGGCATCGGTGTTTCGCGCATCGTTGCCGCAGCCATCGAGCAGAATTACGATGAACGCGGCATAATCCTGCCGGCTGCAATGGCGCCTTTCCAGCTTGCCATCGTGCCGATCGGGATGGGCAAAAGCGAGGCGGTGCGCAAAACCGTGGAAATACTGTATGCCGATCTTCAGGCGGCCGGAATCGAGGTATTGCTGGACGACCGTGACGACCGTCCCGGGGTGATGTTTGCAGACATGGAGCTGATCGGAATTCCGCACCGCATCGTTATT
Organism: Gallionella sp.; assembly: GCA_022340615.1. Lineage (GTDB taxonomy): Bacteria > Pseudomonadota > Gammaproteobacteria > Burkholderiales > Gallionellaceae > Gallionella. The sequence continues at coordinate 4,460 of JAJDNO010000078.1, forward strand.
GGCGAGCGCGGATTGAAAGACGGTATGCTGGAATATCAGGGCAGGCACGATACTGCCGCGCAGTCCTTCCCCTTGCAAAATGCGCTGGACTTCGTAAAATCAAGGATATGCGATTAACCCGACGGTCTTTACTGACGAAATTTCCCGCGTATTTCTGCGTGGCGGGTTTGCTTTTTGCATCTGCAGCACAGGCCGGCGGACAAATCTACACACCGCTTTCCGCCAGCGTCCGCGCGCTGCTACAGCACAGCGTATCCGACCAGACTGAGCCGAAACTTGCCTTTGCGTCACAATATGAAGCAGACTTCTGGCTGAATCAAATGTCGCGGCGTTTGCAAAAAACCATACCCGACGAGGAATACCGCCTGCATTTCCTGAAAACGGTTCACTACGAAGCGACGCGCGCCGGCCTCGACCCGCAACTGGTGCTGGGCCTGATCGAGGTAGAGAGCGGCTTCAACAAGTATGCAATATCCAGGTCCGGCGCACGCGGCTACATGCAGGTAATGCCATTCTGGGTAAAGGAAATCGGCACAAAAGGGCAGGACCTGTTTCACCTGCGCGTCAACCTTCGCTACGGCTGCACCATCCTGCGCCATTACCTTGATATCGAAAAAGGCAATCTGTATCGCGCGCTGGGTCGCTATAACGGCACGCTGGGACAGCCTGGATACCCGAATCTGGTTCGTGCCGCGTGGCACAACCACTGGGCGATGCCGCCCCGCACAGTAAGCAATTTCCAGATCCCCACAAGCTGATAGTGCTGTCTATATCGTACTTGCGCTGATTCCGTCAGTCAGGCAACGCGTAGGTATTGAATTAAATGTCCTGCTTCACAGAAGCATTCTGGCCTGATTGACCGGCGTGCCCGATTCGGCCGCATGGCTGAAATATATTGCGAGCGCGATCAGCGCGATGCTCGCACCGGGATAAGCCAGATCCAGCGGGGTGGTCAGTTTCAGGTCGATCGCCTCCTTGAACAGAGTCACAATCAGTATCATCAATATCATTTTTTACAGCCGGGCAGGCAGCCAATGTCACTCCCGGTAAAATAGTTCCTTCAGGGTGACGTCGGTATTCTGTTCGAGTTGCCCGGTGCAAGCCTCTAGCCATTCCCGCAATGGATCACCGGCCGGACTGACGGGTAGCGAGCCGAGGTCCAGCACGAACAGATTCAGCAGTTCCCTGGCACGAATATGGTTGCCGTCACGCATCAGCAGCCAGCCCTGCCCTTCGGCCTTCCGTACCATGTCGGCGCTGACCAGCTTCTCGAGTATCGCTTCCAGTTCATCGTAGCCGATACGCAGAGACCTGGACATCTCCGGGAACGTGCTCACCTTGCCCTGCTCGAATCCGCTGATCATGGCTTTCAGTATTCGCAGTGCATCCAGCAAGAGGTTCGCGGATGATGGCTGTTGCATCGCAGGCGTCCGCCAATGCGACAACGATGCGGTGATTTCGGCACCCAACAATATGGTCAGCCAGGACAGGTAAATCCACATCAGGAAAATAGGCACGCTGGCAAATGCACCGTACACCAGCTTGTAAGTCGGGAAGTGGCTGACGTAATAGCCGAATATCCGGTTCATGGTCACAAACAGCACGGCCGAGACGAATGCGCCGATCAGCGCATGGCGACGCGGTACATAACGGTTCGGTATCAGCCGGAACATCAGCGTGAAGGCCAGCATGGTCAGCAATACCGGCAATATTTTCAGCGTCTCGATGCCGAACACCGGAATATGCTTCGCATAGCCCATGGACAAACCGACCAGCCATGAGGTCAGCGATAGGCTCGCGCCGACCAGCAGCGGTGCGAGGGTCAGCACCGCCCAATAGATCACCAGCCGGTTTACCAGCGGACGTTGCCGCTTTACGCCCCATATCACGTTGAATGTCCGGTCTATCGTCAGCATCATCATCATCGCGGTCAGAGCCAGAAAACCTATCCCGACTGTGGTGAGGCGGGTCGCACTTTCGGTGAATTGGGTCATATATCGGGTAATCACCACGCCTGCGGTTTCCGGCATCAGATTATCCAGCAGATAGGTCTTGATATGGATGGAAAAGTCCTCGAACACCGGAAATGCGGAGAACATGGTCAGCGCGATGGTCATCAGCGGAACCAGCGACAACAGTGTGGTGAACGTCAGGCTCGCTGCAGTTTCCGTACAGCGATCACGGGAAAATCGCATCGCAATGAAATTGACCAGAGCCCGAATATCATTAAAATTTTTAAGCATAGTCCGGCAGTTTCCCTATAATTCAGCCATGTCAACCAGCAACGAAATCCTGATCCTGTATTACAGCCAGCATGGTGCGACCCGGCAAATGGCGCAATTGATCGCTCGTGGCGTCGAGCAGATCGACGGCGTGCGCGCCCGATTACGCACTGTACCCAAAATCTCTGCAGTTTGCGAAAAGACCGAACCGGATATTCCGGGAAGCGGCGCACCCTATGTCGAATTGCGCGATCTCGAAGAATGCATCGGTCTGGCGCTGGGCAGTCCGACGCGCTTCGGAAACATGGCCTCCGCACTGAAATATTTCTGGGATGGCACTGCCGGATTATGGATGAAATATACGCTGGTCGGCAAACCAGCTGCTCTGTTCACCTCTACCGGCACCATGCATGGCGGTCAGGAAAGCACGCTGCTGTCGATGATGTTGCCGCTGCTGCATCACGGCATGATTATCGTCGGGCTGCCTTATGCTGAACCCGAGCTATCTTCAACACAGTCTGGCGGCACTCCATATGGCGCCAGTCATGTCTCGGGGCTTGGCAACGACGTGCCGATTTCCGAGTCCGAAAAAAAACTGTGCATTGCACTGGGCCGGCGGCTGGCTGAAACCGCGCTGAAACTGGCGGCATGATGGTCCTGGATTGTGATGGGGTTGATGTGCGTGGTGGCTGAAAAATCTGGCGGCTGAATTTCCCCTGAGCCAAAGCTGTTCCTGCTCTTAGTTCACTCACCGCATTGAAAATGGGCGAACAGGGCTTTCGCCCTGTTCGCCCAATTCAAGCAACGAACTGCTATTTTCCCTTCAGAAACGGTATCCCAGTTTGGCACTGTAGGATGGCGCCGAACCGGTCTTGTCATATTCCAGGGCAACGTTCGCCACCCCTAGATTGAAGTTGCCACCAACATATACCTTGCCTTGCTGAAAAGTCTCTTCGGTCAGTCCGGTTGCAGCATCGGGTGTACTGTCAACCCAGACCCGCCCAATCCCGGCATAGGGGGTGAATATCGCGAAGCCCTTGGAGACGGAGACGTCCAGGCTTTTTGTTGTTAATCCCAGTTGGCTCACCCCGGTTAGTTTTGTCAGCGCACCCCGGATGCCGACTGCCGGCAAGGCGGTGCTGCCTTCGAGTATCGCATAGCGCAATTCACCGCCGTAGAACTTTATATTCGTGGTCGGCACGGCCGAGTAAAATGCACCGACATCGATATTCAGCGGCAACCCTTTGTAGATGTGCAGCTTGGGCACAACCAGGTTGTTCATTGAACTGTTGGTGGCGATATCCAGGTTTCTCATTTTGGTCGAGGTTACCTCCAGACCCAGATCGAAACCGGTGATACCCAGCGGTGTCGGGGGGGTGATCGGTTTATAGCTCAGCGCCGCGCCCAGATCTTCCGAGAACGCTTTAAAGTCGGCCTGAGCAGTTGCACCCGTAAAATTGCCCAGATTGACGTTGTTGGCCGCCCAAACAGGTTGTGCAAAGCAACCAATAACGCATAGCAATGATAAATATTTATTCATTATGTACATCCTTTTTCAATATTTTGTAATTTGAACTGAACTGGCTAGCACAGCTCCGTTAAGTTCGCGCTCTGAGTACGGTTTGTTTCCAAGGCAGCTACCGCACACAGCAGCGTTGCAAGTTGTGAACAGGCAGTTCATGCACACGGACGAAAATCCGTGCCGCAGTCCCGCTACCATAGTTCCCCTTAGGCCGGTAACTTTGCGTCCTTTCCTTTCAGAAAGTTTGCCAAGTGGATGAAGTGTGTTGGGGGCTTCCGATAAAATCAAACCATACCTGATGAAAGGTTTTTCCCTTCTGACGGACGGTAATTGGACGATATCCAGGGAAACATCAAACAAGTCTGGCGCCGAACTCACCACGATCGTTGAAAATAAAAAGGGCTGGCAACGAATGCCAACCCTTTTAAATGTCATTTCACAACCAACCTCAATCTGGGCCAGTCATAAATCAATATTTATCAACCCGATATCGGCTTGATTATTTTTTTCTGTCCCATTGAGCATCATCCATCACGATGATCACGCCGACAAGGAGAAACATGCAAACAAAGAATATCGCTACGCCTTCCATTTTATACTCCCTGGTTATTAAGAAGTTTGGGACAGGATATACGCCTACCAGTGCCTCGCAAATCGATCAACGACCCACGGCCCGGCATAACTCTGAACACCGGGCTGAATTATAAGCCCTGTTTGCGTAAATGGTAAGTATTTATTGGCAGGCTATAAAATCCATGGATATTATGGCCTGCCGCCCGTCATCCAATTTATTCGTCCGTGCATTCCGCTTTTATTGCCTGTCCAGGCGTGAATTCACACTTGCGGATGTGCACGTTCCAGCTTGCTATGCAATTTGTTAAGCGCATTCAGGTATGCCTTGGCGGACGCGACCACAATGTCGGTATCTGCACCCTGGCCATTCACGATGCGCCCGTTTTTGGACAGCCGAACCGTCACTTCTCCCTGTGCATCAGTGCCGCTGGTAATATTGTTCACCGAATACAATTGCAGGGCACCGCCGCTATTCACAATCTGCTCTATCGCCTTGAAGGTGGCATCCACCGGTCCGCCTCCCTGTGCATCAGCCTGAAATTCCTTGCCGTCTATGCTCATCACGACACGCGCCACCGGCAACACCCCGGTTTCTGAATGTGCGCCCATGGCGACCAGGCGATAGTGCTCGTTGACCTGGGACACTGCTTCGTCGCTGACCAGCGCCTGCAAATCCTCGTCAAAAATCTCGTTTTTGCGATCAGCCAATTCCTTGAAACGCTGAAAGGCGGCATTGAAGGCTTCTTCCGTAGGGAACTCTATATTCAGCGCGGCAAAGCGCTGGCGCAATGCATTTCGCCCGGAAAGCTTGCCCAGGGTAAGCTTGTTGGCATTCCAGCCCACGTCTTCGGCACGCATGATTTCGTATGTCTCGCGATGCTTCAGTACCCCATCCTGATGGATGCCGGACTCGTGAGCGAAGGCATTTGCACCGACGATAGCCTTGTTCGGCTGCACCGGATAGCCGGTAATGCTGGAAACCAGCTTGGAGGTCGGCACGATTTGCGCGGTGTTGATGCGCGTATCCAGGTTGAATATATCGCGGCGTGTTTTGACCGCCATCACGACTTCTTCGAGAGATGCATTCCCGGCACGCTCCCCGAGTCCGTTGATGGTGCACTCAACCTGGCGCACGCCATTCATCACGGCGGACAGGGAATTGGCTACCGCCAAACCCAGATCGTTATGGCAATGCGTTGACCAGATCACCTTGTCCGAGTGGGGAACGCGTTCGATCAGCTGTTTGATGCGTTCCCCCCATGCCGCCGGAATGGAATAGCCCACCGTATCCGGCACATTCAGCGTCTTCGCTCCGGCCTGTATCACCGCATCGAACACCCGCACCAGGAAGTCCATGTCGGAGCGCACGGCGTCCTCTGCCGAAAATTCCACATCGTCGGTATATTCCAGGGCCCACTTCACTGCGCTCACCGCACGTTCCACGACTTGGTCTTCATTCATGCGCAATTTGTGCTGCATATGAATCGGGCTGGTCGCAATAAAGGTGTGTACACGTCCCGACTTGGCTGGCCGGATAGCCTCTCCGGCGCGGCGTATGTCGTTCTCGATTGCGCGGGCCAACGAACACACCGTTGAGTCCCTGATACTCCCGGCTACCGCCTTTACCGCATCAAAATCTCCGGGGCTGGCTGCCGCAAAACCTGCCTCGATGATATCCACGCCCAGCTTTTCCAATTGGCGTGCAATGCGCATTTTCATGTCCCGGGTCATTGCGGCGCCGGGACTCTGCTCACCATCGCGCAACGTGGTGTCAAATATAATCAATTTTTCCGTCATGATTTTCTCCAATGCAAAATAGATTCAGCCTGCGGAACCGCCAGGGTTACCGCGCATATTTCAAACTTGTAGTGGGGGTATATGATTAGCGCGCGCCGCGCAGCAGCAGCGCAGCCATCAGGCTGAACGTGGAGTGTAGTCTTGCAATGTGGGTAGAAAAATGCATGGCACAAATATAACCAGTTTTATCGGCTCATGCAATAGGCCTGTGTTTCCGTCTTCTGCGCCAGACCCAGAGCACGTAGCCTGACAGTGTATAGCACAGGAACAACCCGAACAGCACGCCGGGCGGATAGCTGGAAATGAAAATGAAGAACAGGGCGGCCAGAAAGATTGCAACAAACGGGACGCTTTTGCGCATGTTGAAATCCTTGAAGCTGTAGTAAGGCAGGTTGCTGACCATGCTCAAACCGGCAAACACCGCAAGAACCGCTGCGTACCAATGGATGGAATCGCCGCTTACCTGGTGGTCGTGCATCACCCAGACAAAACCGGCGATCAGCGCCGCCGCCGCAGGACTGGGCAGGCCCTGGAAATAGCGTTTGTCCACCACATCGATATTCGTATTGAAACGCGCCAATCTCAGCGCAGTCGACGCGCAATATATGAACGCGGCAAACCAGCCCCACTTCCCCAAACCTTTAAGTGCCCATTCGTAAACCACCAGCGAAGGGGCCACACCGAACGAAACCATATCCGACAGGCTGTCGTATTCCGCCCCGAATTCGCTTTGTGTATGCGTCAGCCTGGCCACACGTCCGTCCAGCCCGTCCAGAACCATCGCGATAAAAATCGCCACTGCGGAATGCTCAAAATGCGCATTCATTGCCTGCACAATCGCATAAAAACCGGCAAACAGCGCGCCGGTCGTAAACAGATTGGGTAGCAGATAAATGCCGCGCTTGCGCAGATTCATCGATTTTCGGGTATCGAATTCATTCATGACATTTAGACTAACTCTTTTGCAGCATTATTGCCAGGCAAGAAAGTCTTGCCCGCAAACAAGCCGTCGTGCTGAGTATCTCGATGGCATCCCGGGCAATAATCAGGATAGTGCTCGATTTGCCGTTCGGGATGGCGTAAAGATGATCGATTGATCATGTTTCAGGTCGCATGCTGATTGCCGATCAGGCTGGTTGAACACCCGAAAACGGCATGCAACCAGCGATCTTCAACTTGACGCTAGTTTTTCGATTGGTCGACCAGTTTGTTCTTGCTGATCCACGGCATCATCGCGCGAAGCTGACTGCCAACCTTTTCGACCGGATGTTCTGCATTCAGGCGCCTGCGCGCGGTCATTTCAGGATAGTTGGTGCGGCCTTCCAGGATGAATTGTTTCGCATAGGAACCGTTCTGGATATTTTTCAGGCACTCTTTCATCGCGGCACGCGCCTGTTCTCCGATTACGCGCTGTCCCGTCACATATTCGCCGTATTCTGCATTATTGGATATCGAATAATTCATGTTGGCGATGCCGCCTTCGTACATCAGGTCGACAATCAGCTTCAATTCGTGCAGGCACTCGAAATATGCCATTTCCGGAGCGTAACCCGCTTCGGTCAGGGTCTCAAAGCCGGCCTTCACCAGTTCGACTGCGCCGCCGCACAACACAGCCTGTTCGCCGAACAGGTCGGTCTCGGTTTCTTCGCGGAAATTGGTCTCGATCACACCACCCTTGGTACCGCCGTTGGCCGCAGCGTATGACAGTGCGATATCCTTGGCCTTGCCCGACTTGTCCTGATAAACCGCAATCAGCGTCGGAACTCCGCCACCCTTGAGATATTCGGAGCGCACGGTGTGCCCTGGTCCTTTCGGCGCGATCATGATGACATCGACATCGGCTCGCGGTACGACCTGGTTGTAGTGCACATTGAAACCATGCGCAAAGGCCAGTGCTGCTCCGGCCTTCATATTAGGCGCCACCTCCGAATTGTAGACATCCGGAATGTTCTCGTCTGGCAACAGCATCATCACTACATCGGCTCCTTTAACTGCCTCAGCCACTTCGGCAACCTTCAGGCCGGCCGCTTCGGCCTTTTTCCATGAAACGCCGCTCTTGCGCAGACCGACTGTGACATTCACTCCTGATTCCTTGAGATTCTGTGCATGAGCATGCCCCTGCGAACCATAGCCGATGATGGTCACCTGTCTTCCTTTGATCAGTGAAAGGTCTGCATCCTTGTCGTAATAAACTTTCATATTTTCCTCTTGTTAAAATTATAAAATTACAGTTTCAAAATACGTTCGCCCCGCCCGATTCCCGAAGCGCCGGTCCGTACCGTTTCCAGTATCAGGTTACGCCCGATTGCCCGCAGAAAATCATCCAGCCTGGCACAGGTATCGCTCAGTTCGATGGTGAAAGTCCGATCCGAAACATCTATCACACGGCCCTGAAATGAATCCGTGATGCGCTTCAATTCCTCCCGCTGCGCCGTATCGGCCCGCACCTTGACCAGCATCAGCTCTCGTTCCAGATGCTCTCCTTCGCTCAGATCCATAACTGCCGTCACGTCGATCAATTTGTTCAATTGCTTGTTGATCTGCTCGATGACCGCATCCGAACCGCTGGTGACGATGGTCATGCGCGACAGGGTTGGATCTTCTGTCGGCGCGACAGCAAGTGACTCGATATTGTAACCGCGAGCCGAGAACAGTCCGGCCACACGCGACAAGGCGCCCGCCTCGTTTTCCATCAACAGGGAAATGATATGCCGCATTACAGATCCTCCGACAAAATCACTTCAGACAGTCCCTTGCCGCCGGGCACCATCGGAAACACGTTTTCCGTCGGATCAGTCTGAAAATCCATGAATACCAGGTCGTTCTTGCGCGCAAAAGCTTCTTTCAGCGCCGGTTCCACATCTGCAGGCTTGTCAATCCGTATCCCGATATGTCCATAGGACTGGGCCAATTTCACAAAATCAGGCAACGCATCCATGTAGGACTCGGAATAGCGGTTGCCATGGAAAAATTCCTGCCACTGTCTCACCATCCCCAAGTACCGGTTATTCAGTGATAGCACCTTGATCGGCAGGTGAAACTGCTTGCAGGTGGACAATTCCTGAATATTCATCTGGATACTGCCTTCACCCGTCACGCAGGCCACAGTCTCGCCAGGATTGATCAATTGCGCGCCCATAGCGGCAGGCAAGCCGAAACCCATGGTCCCCAGGCCGCCCGAGTTGATCCAGCGCCGCGGCTTGCTGAATTTGTAATACTGCGCAGCCCACATCTGGTGTTGCCCGACGTCCGATGTAATGAACGCATCGCCGCCGGTTACCTCGTAGAGCTTTTCAATCACGAATTGCGGCTTGATGATCTCGGTAGAATTCTTGTAGCGCAGTCCGCCGCCCTTTTCACGCCACTCGTCCACCTGCTTCCACCATGCCGCCATGTCAGAAGCATCGGTTTTCTGTTTGCTGTTGCGCAATTCTTCCAGCAGTTGTTCCAGCACAAGTTTCAGATCGCCTACCACCGGCACATCGACCTTGACGCGTTTGGCGATGGAAGAAGGATCGATATCGATATGAATGATCTTGCGCTGCACCTGTGCGAAATGCTCGACATTGCCGACCACACGGTCGTCAAATCGCGCACCGACCGCCAGCAGCACATCGCAATACTGCATTGCCATGCATGCTTCATAGGTACCGTGCATCCCCGGCATGCCGACGAACTGCTTGTCAGTTGCGGGATAGGCACCCAGCCCCATCAGCGTTGTGGTACACGGAAAACCGAGCAGTCGTACCAGATCTGTCAATTGAGAAGAGGCATCGGACAGCACAACTCCGCCACCGCTGTAAATCATCGGGCGCTTGGCTTCCAGCAGCAATTGCACAGCGCGCTTGATCTGGGTGCTGTCGCCTTTGCCAACCGGATTGTAGGAGCGGATGCTGACACTGTCCGGATAGGCAAAATCCGCTTTCTGGTTCGATATATCTTTAGGGATGTCCACCAGAACCGGTCCCGGACGTCCGGACTTCGCCAGATAAAACGCCTTCTTTATGGTCGGCGCTATATCCCTCACATCCTTGATCAGGTAATTGTGCTTTACACATGGCCGTGTTATCCCCACTGCGTCGACTTCCTGGAAGGCGTCTTCGCCGATCGCAAAGCTGGGCACCTGGCCGCTGATCACCACCAGCGGGATCGAATCCATATAAGCTGTGGCAATACCCGTTACCGCATTGGTAATTCCCGGACCGGAAGTAACCAGCGCCACGCCGACCTTCTCTGATGAACGCGCATATCCATCAGCTGCGTGTATAGCCGCTTGTTCGTGGCGCACCAGAATGTGCTTGACAACATCCTGCTGGAACAGCGCATCATAAATATGCAACACCGCCCCGCCGGGGTAGCCGAATATGTATTCAACTCCCTCCTTCTGCAAACAGCGGACCGCGATTTCCGCACCAGTCAACTCCATCACAAACACCCTAGATTTAAACGAAATAGAACCGCGTAAGATAATGGTTGGCAACGGTTTGGTCAACCATTGCCGCTCTAACAACATGGTTTCAAGCGAATAATCAGTCAATTTGATACCATGCGTCCTGCCTAAGGGTCATAAAACTTGTGCACATCAGCCGAACTAAGCCAATTTCTCAGCAACGTTGAGCGCCGCGCGTTTAAACATGCGGTATTTGCCGTGCACGACAATCATGCCGCGCTGGATATCGTTCAGGATTCGATGCTCAAACTGGCCGAAAAATATGGCGCCAAGCCGGTTGAAGAGTTGCCAATGCTGTTCCAGCGTATCCTGCAAAACAACATACGCGACCACTTCCGCAGACACAAAGTCCGGTCTTCCTGGATATCGCTGTTTTCCGCTTTGCAGCCCAGGCATGATGAGGAAGAGATCGACCTGCTGGAGGTACTCGAAGACGGTGAAAACAATTCTTCTCCGCTTCCTCCTGAAGAATCCTTGAAACAGAAACAGATTATTGCGATAGTAGAACAGGCGTTAGGCAAGCTTCCACCACGTCAACGTGAAGCCTTCCTGCTGCGTTACTGGGAAGGAATGGACACGACCGATACGGCTGCTGCAATGGGTTGCACAGAAGGAAGCGTGAAAACCCATTGTTCGCGAGCGATACATGCGCTTGCTGTCTCCCTTAAAGCAAAAGGAGTAGAACTGCCATGAGCAACGAACTAAATCCGGTAAAAATCGCGCAATTGCTGACAAAAAGCGCCCAACAGCTGGATAATGCCACCCTGTCAGCACTGGAAAAAGCACGTCACAAGGCGCTAGAGAGACAATCCACCCGGGTTCCCGTCCTTACGTTTACTTCGGCCTCCGGTCACGCCACAGCTCGCTGGGCAGACAGATTGATACCGCACTCTGCTGCGCCCTGGATCGCTGCAGTGCTGCTAGCCGCCATTCTGCTGGCGGGTACCAGTTACTGGAAAAATGTTCAGGAACAGCAAATTGATGACACGGATGTGGCGATTCTGACGAGCGACCTGCCGATTGAAGTTTTCGTAAATTAAATATCCGGGTTACAGCAGCGCATGAACAGAAATAATTTTAACGTCCGAGGAATTACAGTTTCTTTGCTTTTATTGCTGGGTCTGATCAGTTTTCCTTGCAGTGCGTCAGCGCCTTCCTGGCGCTCCCTTACCCCGACTCAGCGCGAGGCGCTCGCCCCCATGGACGGGCAATGGGACATCTTGCCCGAGATTCAGCGAAACCGCCTGCTCGAAACCGCCAAACATTATCCGCATATGACCCCCGAGCAGAAACAGCGCTACCATGATCGACTGAAAAAATGGAGCCAACTCACCCCCGAACAGCGCGAAAGAGCCAGGAAACGTTATCGTGCATTCAAGAGGCTGCCGGCTAAGGAACGCGAAAGAATTAGACAAAAACTCAAAGCAGAACAGGCAAGAAAAGCCCAGCAAACTTCCAGCGGAGTATCCTCAACCGCAACACCAAGACAATAGCGTCAACGCCTTTCTGTCCACCAGAGCATCAAGACCCCAAGCAACAGGAACAATCCTGTCATTGCGGTGGCACTGAAAAATGGCTGCCAGTCGTTCAGTGCGCCCAGACTGCCAAACAGCTGGCCGGCAAAATGGAACAGCAAGCCAAGCACGATACCGACGAATATCATCGATCCTACCCCGCCCGCGCGGCGATGGTAAGACGCAAACGGGAGCGCAAGTAGCATCATCACCAGCAAGGAAAAAGGGTAGAACAGTTTGTTCCACATCGCAATTTCGTAGCGTGCGCTTCTCTGGTGATTGTCGCGGAGATGTTCGGTGTATTGGTAAAGATCCCATGCCGACATCTGTTCAGGGACTACCAGCAACACGCTGAAAATTCCGGGATTCAATGCCGAATGCCATTCCAGTTGCGGCTCGACATCAATGCTGGTACCAGTTTGGTTGAACCGGGTCTCCATTACTTTTTCAAGCTGCCAGCGCCCCTGATCGATAAACTTCGCCCGCTTGGCATTGATGATCGACTGCAAATGGTAACTATCATCAAACTTATAGATATTAATATTCAACAAACTGGTGTCGGGCATTACGTTTTTGACATTCACGAAGCTGAGTTCGTCCTTGACCCAGACACCGGAACGAAATTCTTTCAGAGAAATCTGGGCGTGCTGCGCCTTTAGACGCAATTGCTGCGCCATTTTTTCGCTCGGCGGTGCAAGGAACTCACCGCAAATGAAACTTAGCAATACCAGCGGCAGAGCAATTTTGAACAGTGCGCCAACCATCTGCATTAGCGATGCGCCGGAAGATCGAAAAACCGTCAACTCCGAACTGGCCGACATTTGGACCAGCGCAACTATCGTCCCGATCAGGACAGCTACAGGAAAAAGCTCGTAGATATGGCCGGGTATGGTCAGCATCACGAACAGCAGCACATAGCCAAGGTTATACTGCCCCTGTCCCATCGCATTTAGTTCGTGAATCAGATCAAGGAAGGAAAACAGCAGCAGGAGGGCAACAAAAACCAGCCCGATACTGAGGTAAATTTCCCTGCCGAGATAGCGAGTCAGCAGGCGCATGCTCTTAGCCCGGCTCATCGCGACTCCTTTCTTCACTGGACGGATAGGGAGGGGTAGAGCCGTCATTTGAATTAGGAGGAAGAAGCGGAGAGGCCCCCGAATCCGGCCGATTTTTCGCCAAATGTCGACGCAACGAGTGCAACGTCATACGACGATAGAACACCAGTAAAGTTACTCCCAGCATGAAAGCATGAATTGCCCACAGACCCATGCCTGGCGACATTTTACCTTGCCCAACCCAGGTATTGGTGACACTGATCATATTGTTATAAAGCATGTACAGCACGATCGCGATGATCATGTTCAGCGAACGACCCGCACGCGGATTGACGTAACCGAGCGGAATCGCCAGCAGCGCGAGTATCATTGCACTGATTGGCAAACCGATTCGCCACTCCAGTTCGGCGTAATTCCACGTTGTAGGCTTGCGCCATAACGCCAGTGTCGTCATTGTTTTAACCTGGGGCGCAGCCTGCCGGACGGGCGCCGCGTCGATTCGCATCGCATAACGCTGGAATTCGACGATACGATAATCGCGCCGGCCCGGTGTACCTTCATAACGTGTGCCATTGAGCAACACCAGGAAGCGATCGCCGTTCGGGAAAGTTTCCTGCAATCCTTGCCTGGCCACCATCGTGCCAAGTTTGCCATTTTGCTTGGATTGCACGAAGATATTGCCGACGCGATTGGAACCGACATCGACATTGTCTACAAAATACACCCGGTTGGCCTGTCTGGATTCGCGGAACAATCCCGGCGTTGCCGCAGTTACATCATCGCGACTTTCCAGTTTTGTCCTGAACTCATCGGCCTTGCGCAACGACCAGGGTGACAGCAACAGGCTGAGTAGTGCGATCAAGCCGACCACCGGCATTGCATACCACAGGACCGGACGAATCCAGCGGGTCAGCCCGATTCCCGAACAGAACCACACAACCATCTCGCTGTCCCGGTAACAGCGTGAAAGGGTAAGCAGAATGGAAATGAACAGACTGATGGAAAGAAGCACAGGCAAGTAATTCATCGCGCTGAATCCAAGCAGCGCCATCACCCCGTCAACCGCAATCACGCCGCTGACAGCGTCGCTTAACAGTCGTATCAGCTGGCTGACCACGATAATTCCCAGCAGCACAGCGAATACCAGCAATCCATTGCTGGCAAATTCGCTGACCAACGCACGGTGAAATATCCCGGTATGCGATGGTTTTGACTTTATATGATAAGTATGCGGATAATCGTGCATCTGGGAATGAAGAATTCAATTAGGAGCTACGCGTGGAATTTAGCATAAAACAAAGCAGTCCGGAGAAGCAGCGCTGCGGCTGTGTAGTGGTTGGGGTGTATGAAAACGGAAAACTCTCTGCGCCGGCCCAATTGCTGGACAAATCGGCCGCACACCAGTTAAGTGATCTTGTCGCACGTGGCGACATGAGTGGCAAAGCGGGTACCACCCTGATGCTCCATCACGTTTCCAGCATTGCTGCAGAACGCGTATTACTCGTGGGGCTCGGCAAGGCCGGTGAATTCGCAAGCAAACAGTTCATCGACGTTTTACGTTCCACGATGAGTGCGCTTCAGAAAACTGCCTGCAAAGATGCCTCGCTGTATCTTGCCGACTTGCCTGTCAAGGGGCGCGATGTAGCCTGGAAGATCATGCAGAGCGTGCTGATCGCTGCCGAGTCGGGCTACCGATCCGACCAGCTCAAGAGCAAACCCGCCGATGCGCCGAAGCTTCGCAAAATCCTGCTGGGCTGCAACGGAAAGCCCGACAGCAAGGCGCAGACAGCGCTCAGCCAGGCCAGCGCAATCGCGCATGGCATGAAATTGACCAAGGATCTGGGCAATCTCCCCGGCAACATCTGCACTCCTGCGTATCTTGCCGACCAGGCTAAAACGCTGGCCAAGCAGCGCAAGCTCAAGGCAACCGTTCTCGAGGAGAAGGACATGCAGAAACTGGGTATGCATTCCTTGCTGTCGGTCACCCGCGGCAGCCGCCAGCCGGCCAAACTGATCACGCTTGAATATTCGGGAGGCGCCAAAAAGCAAAAACCTGTCGTGCTGGTCGGCAAGGGCATAACCTTCGACAGCGGCGGCATATCGCTGAAACCCGGCGCCGAGATGGATGAAATGAAATACGATATGTGCGGAGCGGCCAGTGTGCTCGGCACAATGCAGGCGATAGCCGAAATGGGTCTGAAGCTGAATGTGGTTGCCGTCATCCCGAGCTGTGAGAATATGCCTGACGGCGCCGCAAGCAAACCCGGCGACATCGTGAAAAGCATGTCCGGCCAGAGCATCGAAATCCTCAACACCGATGCTGAGGGGCGCCTGATCCTGTGCGATGCGCTAACCTATACCGCACGCTTTGCACCTGACACCGTGGTGGATATCGCGACCCTGACCGGCGCATGCGTCATTGCGCTCGGTCATGTCGCGACCGGGCTGTTCAGCAATGACGACAAACTTGCCCGTGAGTTGCTGGATGCGGGCGATTACTCATACGACCGCGCCTGGCACATGCCGTTATGGGAAGACTATCAGCAGCAACTGGACAGCAACTTTGCCGACATGCAGAACATCGGCGGACGGGCGGCGGGCAGCATCACGGCTGCATGTTTCCTGTCGCGCTTTGCCAAGGACTATCGCTGGGCGCACCTGGACATCGCCGGTACCGCGTGGAAATCCGGCAAGGAAAAAGGCTCAACGGGTCGACCGGTACCCTTGCTCGCCCAATATTTGATCCATCGCGCACAAACTGCGAAATAGTGACGCCATTGCCATGACCAAAGTGGATTTCTACACCGGCTCCCCAGACAAGCTGCGCACCGTTTGCCAGCTGAGCCAGAAAGCCATTCAGAATGGCGTACGCGCGATTATTAGCCTGCCAGATGCCACGACCGTGGATGCACTGGACAGGATGCTTTGGCATTACCCGCCCAGTGCTTTCATCCCGCACTGTCGCAACAATGCCGCCGCAGCCGAGCCGGGGGACTCGTCTGGTTGGCCGGTCGTACTCGACCATGGCGGCGACAGATTTCCTCATCACGAACTGTTGATCAACCTGCACAACGAATGCATGCCTTTTTTCAGCCGCTTTGAACGAGTCATCGAAATCATAGGCAACAGCGAGGACGACAGCCGCGCGGGGCGTGAACGATTCAGATTCTATCGCGACCGCGGCTATGAACTCCGCCATATCGATCTGTCCGGTACCCATAATACGTGACAACCAACAAAAAATCCGAAACACAACCGCCCGGGGATACAACCGCAGGATCATCCCGGAATCCCGCGCAGTTGAACGAAAGCGCATTGAGCAGTTTGCCGTTGCTGACAGAGGTGATTGGCGAATCGAACGTAAATCACCCTCACGCATTGAGCGAACATGAGATAAAGCAGCTTATGCCCCATCTCGAGGCCCGTATTGAAACCCTGTTCACGCAGAAACTTGGCATGCACCTGGAACAATTGCAGCGTCAGGCCATAGACCGGGCTCTCGACGAGATCAAGGCGGAGCTGCCTGAATTGCTGCGCGACGCATTGGACTCATACCTCGACGTCCGCTGACCACCGCCGTTGCAAGCCCAAATCCTTATAACCGCCGGTTACTCTCTCGCGCGTATTAGCCAATAGCGAACCGCCCGCCTTTGGTATAATCGCGGCCCTTATGGAAAGCTCAGGACCGGCAGTTCGCCCCGACGTAGAACAATGGAACTCGAAAAAAGTTTTGAACCGAAACACATCGAATCGCGCTGGTATCCCGAGTGGGAACAATCCGGTTACTTCAAGGCCGGACTAGATACGCACAAGTCCGAATCATTCTGCATCCTTCTCCCTCCTCCCAATGTCACCGGCACGCTGCACATGGGGCATGGTTTCAACCAGACCCTGATGGATGCGCTGACCCGATATCACCGCATGAAGGGCGACAACACGCTGTGGCAGCCGGGCACCGACCATGCCGGCATCGCCACGCAGATTGTCGTTGAAAGGCAACTCGACGCACAGGGCGTATCCCGACACGACCTGGGTCGCGAGAAGTTCATCGAGAAAGTGTGGGAGTGGAAAAAATATTCTGGCGACACCATCACCAGGCAGATGCGCCGTCTCGGCACCTCACCCGACTGGTCACGTGAACGCTTCACGATGGATCCGGGGTTGTCCAGGTCTGTCACCGAAACATTCGTCAGGCTTTACAACGAAGGACTGATCTATCGAGGCAAGCGCCTGGTCAACTGGGATCCCAAGCTGCACACCGCCGTGTCCGACCTGGAAGTGGTACAGGAAGAAGAAGACGGGTTCATGTGGCACATCCGCTATCCACTGGTCGAGCCGGACAGCGTGCACGGACTGACCCATCTGACGGTTGCCACCACCCGTCCCGAAACCATGCTGGGCGACGTCGCGGTGATGGTTCATCCCGAGGACGAGCGCTACAAGCACCTGATCGGCAAGCAAGTCACGTTGCCGCTGTGTGACCACAATATCCCCGTGATCGCCGATGAATACGTGGACAAGGAATTCGGCACCGGCGTGGTCAAGGTTACGCCCGCACACGACTTCAATGACTATGCGGTTGGTCAGCGCCACAAGCTGGAGATGATTTCCATCCTGACGCTTGATGCCCGAATTAACGAACATGCCCCCGAAAAATACCAGGGCATGGACCGTTTCGAGGCACGCAAACAGATCGTCACTGACCTCGAAGCCGCCGGACTGCTGGATAAGGTCGAGAAGCATAAATTGAAAGTACCCAGAGGCGACCGGACCCATGTGGTGATCGAACCGATGCTGACCGACCAGTGGTTCGTCGCAATGAGCAAACCGGGCAAGGATGGAAAGAGCATAACCGAACAGGCGCTGGAATGCGTCGCAAGCGGCGAAATCAAATTCCACCCCGAGAACTGGGTGAACACCTACAACCAGTGGCTTAACAACATCCAGGACTGGTGCATCTCGCGCCAGCTTTGGTGGGGGCACCAAATACCGGCATGGTATGGCGTGAACGGCGAAGTATTTGTCGCGCACGACGAAGCCGAAGCGCGCCATCTCGCCGACCAGGCGGGTTATGCAGGACAGCTCGACCGCGATGCCGACGTGCTGGACACCTGGTTCTCCTCAGCGCTGTGGCCGTTTTCCACGCTGGACTGGACAGGCGATAATTCCAGGGACGCGGAGAATCCGTTCCTGCAGAAATATCTGCCATCTTCCGTGCTGGTCACCGGATTCGACATCATCTTTTTCTGGGTCGCACGCATGGTGATGATGACCAGACACATAACCGGCAAGATCCCTTTTCGCGATGTGTATGTGCACGGACTGATCCGCGATGCGGAAGGGCAGAAGATGTCCAAGTCCAAGGGCAACGTGCTCGATCCGATCGACCTGATCGACGGTATCGGCATCGAGGAACTGGTGAAAAAGCGCACCACCGGACTGATGAACCCGAAAGACGCCGGGAAGATCGAGAAACGCACGCGCAAGGAATTCCCCGAGGGCATCTCGGCCTTCGGCACAGATGCGCTGAGATTCACCTTCGCGTCGCTGGCATCCCCAGGCCGCGACATCAAATTCGACATGCAACGCTGCGAGGGCTATCGAAATTTCTGCAACAAGTTGTGGAACGCAACCCGCTTCGTGCTGATGAACTGCGAAGGCCATGATGTCGGCCTTGATGAAAGTCTGCCGCTTGAGTTTTCCGTTGCCGATAAATGGATAATCAGTGTGCTGCAGCAGGCCGAAGCGGAAATGGCGCAACACTTCGCCGATTACCGTTTCGACATGGCAGCGCGGACAATTTACGAACTGGTGTGGAACGCCTACTGCGACTGGTATGTGGAACTGGCCAAAGTGCAGATCGCGACGGGAGATAGTGGCCGACAGCGGGCAACACGGCGCACGCTGGTAAGAGTACTGGAGGCTATTCTGCGTCTGGCACATCCGGTAATTCCATTCATCACCGAAGAATTGTGGCAAAGCGTAGCGCCTTTGGCCGGCAGGTCGGGTAAAAGCATCATGTTGCAGGCCTATCCGCAAGCGGACACTGAAAAGATAGACTCAGGCGCGATGGAACAGATCGCTTTGCTGCAGGAAATCGTCATCGCCTGCCGCAAACTGCGCAGCGAAATGAATCTCTCCCCGGCGCAGCGCGTGCCGCTCATTGCATCAGGAGATGAGGGTGCGCTCATGACATTCGCACCCTACATCAGCAATCTGGCAAAGCTCAGCAATGTAAAGATCGTTGCCGATCAGCCCGAGGGTGATGCGGCTGTGGCTATCGTCGGCGCATTCAGGCTGATGCTCAAGGTTGAGATCGACGTCGGGGCAGAACGAGAACGGCTCGACAAAGAGATAGTCCGTCTTGAAAACGAAATTCAGAAATCCCGGGGCAAGCTGTCCAACAGAAACTTCATCGATCGCGCCCCAGCAGCAGTTGTGGAACAGGAACGCAAGCGAATGGAAGAATTCAGCACGGCACTGTCCCAGCTACAAACGCAACGCGGCAAACTGGGCCAGTAAAATTAAAATGTAGTGCAGAAAGAAGTCGAACTCCCCACCAAGTGCCGTCGAAGAAAAAATGATCTCCCGGCTTCAGGCAGAATTCCGCGCAATCGTCAGGTGTGCCCCTGACTGTTGCAATTAAAATGAATTGCGGTCAGATGCTCGATTAAACAGGCGATTTGTTTGTCTGAAGCATAGGCAACGGGCAGATCCTCCGCGCGCATCCGCATCAGCATCCACCCTCACGGCTCGATTGGAAATCCCGCACGAACCCACGCAACAATCCCGCCTTGGAGGTTATAGACATCGGCAAAGCCATTCGCCACGGCGAAGGCAGCGGCTTGGGCGGAACGCCCGCCCATCTGACAATAGAAAACTGTAGTGGAGTTCTTGTCCATCTCACCCAGTCGCAACGGCAACAGATGCAGCGGCAATGAATCTCCCTGTGGAATCTTTCCGCGAGCAATTTCCGCATCCGTGCGCACATCCACAAGGCGCAGACTTCCCTGCTCGATCATCGTCTTCAGTTCATCTGCAGTAATATTTCTGAATCCGTTCATGTTCATGATGCTAGGCATTTTCGGGTTCATCTTCCTGTTGACTGTTATCCGCCAACAGATGCGAGACCCGTGCATTCGCAACCGACAAACGCTTGACCAGCATGCGCAGGAAGGCATCGCCGAACTGTAGCCGGCATTCGGATGTGGCGTGCTTCAGCACATCGGGGTTAATTTCAATCATCACCACATCTTTCTTGGCAATCACGTCTGTACTGCGTTTAAAATCGCGTTCCAGAATGTGGGCCATTTCACCAAAACAGTCACCCCGATGCAGCAAACTCAGCAACCGACCCTCTTTGGTCACCCGCACGGTACCCTGGGCCATGATGTAAAAGGATCGCCCGCTTTCCCCCTCGCGAAGGATGTACTCGGAATCCGGGACCTTATGCCATTCGCTGATACGCAATACTTCCCAGAGTTCGGCGTCGCTGAAATTGTTGAAAAATACCAGACTGCGCAGCGTGTCAAATTTTTCAGTATCAAGAATTTCGTTTTTCGCGGGCTCAGAATGACTGGAAAACCCGACCAGATCGTCGGCAAACTCATGCCATGTCTGATACCGTTTGGCGGTATCCTTTTCCATCGCACGTAGCACAATCGCATCCAGTTCCGGCGGCGTTTCCGGGCGAAACATGCTGGGCGGCGGCGGGTCGATGTTGATGATGTGATAGATCATACTGACATTGTTGCTGGCGTCAAACGGCAGCTTGCCGGTAAGCATCTTGTACATCACCACGCCCAATGAATAGATGTCCGTCTGGTGAGTCAGCTTTAGTTCCTTGACCTGTTCAGGCGACATATAGGCAGGTGAACCCACTCCACTGACCTGGGTGGTTTGCTGGTTCTGGACAGCAGCCGCGCCGAAATCCGAAATCTTGATGCCGGACTCGCCTTGCAACAGGATATTGGCGGGTTTGATATCGCGATGAATCACCCCTTGGGATTGCGCATACTCCAGAGCCTTGCAGCATTTGTATATGATTTCCGCTATGGTACCGATAGGCAACAGCGTATCAACTTCTGCGGCTTGCTCAAGCGTACTGCCCTCAACATATTCCATCACCACATAGTTCAAGTCATCCTCCATCACCGCATCCAGAATCTTTGCGATATGGGGATGCGACAACTTACCCGCCAATGATGCCTCGGTCATCAGGAGTTTGCGATATATCCTGGTACGATTTGAATCGTGCAGATTACCAAGATCAAATAACTTGATGGCGACCTGTTGCCTATTGAACGGATCTTCCGCAAGATACACAGTGCTGGTCGCACCGGTTCCGAGCACACGGACTATCTCGTATTTGCCAATTTTGTCCATTTTCCGACTTAAAGATTTAAAATTTCCCAATTCTGCGCATTTTGCAACGTGCTGTCTACATGGGATGAGCATACTTTGCAACAATATGTCGATTTACGCAGTGTGAACCCCCAGCAAAAACGGCTATCATAGCTTTCATGAAAAAAATCGCACTGCTACTGTTGCTGTGCCTGTCACCCAGTGCACTGGGCGACGGGCTCCCCGATCTGGGTGATGTTTCACAGGCGTCACTTACCCCGCAACAGGAACGCCAGATAGGACTGCAGAGCATGATGCAGATCCGTGCCAGCAAACAGTATCTGGATGATTCGGAAGTCGACGATTATCTGAACATAATCGGCGACAAATTGGTCGAAAACAGCCCGGAACCTGCTCTCAACTTCGAATTTTTTGCCGTTAATGACTACAGCGTCAACGCGTTTGCGCTGCCGGGCGGTTTTATCGGGGTCAATGCAGGGCTGATCCTGATCACCCAGAGCGAGTCGGAACTGGCTTCCGTGTTAGCCCACGAAATTTCACATGTCACGCAGCACCATCTGGCGCGCATGGTAGAGGCAGAACGAGGCAGCGGACTGATCTCGATGGCTGCTATCGCCGTCGCGATACTCGCCGCACGCACCAATCCCCAGGCTTCAGAAGCGGCCATCGCCAGCGTACAGGCAGGCAATATACAGCGTAAGCTGAATTTTACCCGTGGATACGAAGAGGAGGCGGATCGTATCGGACTGCAGCTTCTGGAAAAATCCGGCTTCAATACTCACGCCATGCCCGAGTTCCTGAGAAGGCTGCAAAAGGCATCGCGCCTGCTTGACGGCAATACGCCGAACTATATGCGTACCCACCCGATAACCAGCGATCGTATCGCGGAAATCGAAAATCGCGTACGCAATCTGCCCTACCTCCTTATCCCGGACAGTCTCGATTTTCAGCTGGTGCGCACCAAACTGATCGCCGCGCAAAAATCCGCACCGGATGCCATTGCCTATTTCAGTTCAGCACTGGGGCCGGAAAATTTTGGCAACCCGATTGCGCAACGCTATGGGCTGGTCAGCTCGCTGTTGCGCGACAACCAGGTCGCGAAAGCCAGCCGCGAGATGATGCTGCTGCTCAAGCAGGCCTCGTCCAGCCCCGCATCCAGCAACAACGACATGATTGCGACCCTCCAAGGAAAGGTATTGCGTGCGGAAAAAAAGGATGCCGCTGCACTGGCGTTTTACCGGACCGCGATACAGAATTTTCCGGATCACCGCGCGCTGATTTATGACTACACCGACCTGCTGCTGCAGAACAAGCAGCCGGAAATCGCCGTCAAGCTGCTTACCGAACAAGTCGCCCGCCACCCCAGCGACACCACGTTGTACGACCTGCAGGCTCGTGCCTACGCGATGCAGGGCAAGGCCCTGGAGCAGCATCAGGCACAAGCCTATAGTTATGCTTGGCAGGGCAACCTGAATGCCGCAATTGAACAACTCCGATTGGCTAAACAGGCGGGCGGCAGCTTTTACCAGCTCTCCTCTATCGAGAGCGATATTAATGAGTTGCGCCAGATGCAGGATGCGTCAAGCAGGCGCTAATCACCGTTTCCAATTTTTCCGCAACCGGGCCAGTGGCCAGATACCGCAAGGGAACATCCACTACTGAGCGATTTAACAGCGAGAAAACAGTCCAGTTCAATGGCAAAAGCCCCTCCTACGAGGGGCTTTTGCATGCAACGTTACCAGTTTATGCAGAATGGTTAACCGCAGGATTTAGGCAACACGTTAGTCGGTATCGTGTTAGCGCCCACTTTCGCGATATCAGTCCCCGCGGTGGCAGCAACATCGTTAACTGCATCGCCGTTTGCACAAGTCCATGAAC
>JAJDNO010000049.1 GCA_022340615.1 Gallionella sp.
CGGTTCTGGACATGGGGCGACCGCACCCATCATCGCGACAAACACCTGGTGCTGCATTTCGGCCAATACGCGCTGGCCTGCTGGGTCGGCATGCTGGTGCAGGTGATCCTGACCAATCTGTTTGTGGTCTATGTGCACTACCTGATCGCAAACGCGCTGGCCATCTTGATCGCGAGTTTCTTCAATTTCCTGGTGAACAATTTCTGGACGTTCCGCAGCCACCAGCCTGTCGAGGAAATCGCGCTGCCCGTTATTCCGGAACCGGACATGGATCAGGAAAACGGCAGCAAATGAAGCAGAGCGAATCCGGCTTGCGCACGGTCGGGTACCTGCTGGCCTGTCTGCTGGCGGTGTTCACATACTTCTATGGTCTGGACAGCCAGCACATCCCGAAGAACGGCGACGAATATCCATATGAGCACATCACCCGGCTGACCGCGGCCAGCGGAAAACTGCTGCCGCTGCAGTCGCAACTGAACCACATGCGCAATACCAAGCCGCCGCTGCTGTTCTGGCAGGGCATCGCATCCACCGATCATGGCAGCGACTGGACGCTATGGGATCTGCGCTACCCCAGCGTGATCTACACACTGCTGACCGCGGCGATGCTGTTCATGCTCGGGCGAAAAATCACCGGCGTGCCTGAGACCGGATTTATTGCCGCGCTGACCTTCCTGGCATTTTTCACCACCTACCGCTTCGGCCGCCCGTTCCTGACCAATCCGCCCGAGGTGTTCTGGATATTCCTGCCGTTCTTCGTGCTGCTGTACTGGCGGCAGGCGTTCGCATCGCGCTGGCTGATTCCGCTGCTGCTCGGCGTCGGTATCGGCATCGGCTTTTTGTACAAATCATTCGCGCTGGGCCTGCCGGTCACGCTCGGCCTGTCCGGCTGGTATCTGCACCGGCGCGGCTACCGATGGTCCGAATTCCTGCGCGAAGATGCGCTTAAAGTGATGATCGCGATTGCGGTCGCGGTCGCGCTGTTCGCGATGTGGTTCGTGCTCGATCCCGATCCGCACGCCGTATGGAAGGAATTCGTGGTCGGCGAAAACGTCGGCAAGTTCGATCCGCATGGGCCGAGTTATCTGTCGAAACTGCTGTGGGGCGGCTCCAGCATCTGGACCTATGCGCTGGCCTTCCTGACCAATCCCGGGCTGCTGACCTTCCCGGTGGCGGCGCTGTTTGTTGCGGCTTACAAGCGGCGCGGCCGGATGAGCGACGAGGAAAAACTGCTGTGGATCTGGATCGCCGCGATGTTCATCAGCTTCGCGCTGCCCAGCCAGCGTTCGGGGCGCTACCTGCTGGCCGCGATGCCTGCGGTCGCGCTGTTGTGCGCGCTGAACTGGCAGCAGATCGGCCGCAAAGCGTTCATCGCGAGCCTGGTGCTGGCAGCGGCGCTGATTGCGGGGATCGCGTATCTGGCGGTGCGGCTGCAATCCGAAATGCAGGGTGCCGAGCTGTATACCCCTGCGTTCTGGCTGCTGGTCGCAGCTGCGGGACTGCTGGCGCTGCTTGCCATCGTGCGGCCTGCATGGACCCGGCCGCTGGTCAACGTGGTCGCGCTGTCGGTGCTGCTGTGCCTTGCCGCATTCCTGCACCCATTCGACGGCGTGCCGGGAAACTACAGCGCAGTGGCACAGCGCGATGCAGCAGGCAAGGAGGTCGGCGTGCCGTGCAATTTCAGGGCAATGGACGAGGGCTATCGTTTCATGCTGCCCGGTGCCGAGGTCAGCGGCTACAGCGAGGATCAGCACCTCACCGCCAGCCAGCTGGCGACACGCTATCCGTATTTTGTGGTGCAGCTACCGCTGAATGACAGCGAGCTCGATGGCGGCTGCAGCGCATGCCGGGTCATCGGCCAGCGTCTGGATATCCGCGGCCGCCAGAATTCGGCCGAGTTGAAGGAGATGTTGCTGCACGGCCGGGTATTCAAATATCTGTTCGCCAGGGAAGTGCTGCTGGAATCGCCTGCGGGCAGCAAAGTCCTGCCTGCGCAGACACCGGGGCAGGTGTGCCGATGAACGTGTCTGCCGGCGATCAAAAATATCCTCACCGCCTGCTTCTGGCGCTGGTGGTTGTCGCGTTCGGTGCGGCGTTCTACAAGGTAGCGCATCGTCCGGGTCCGGCATCTTTTCAAGTGCGCGCCTATCATGCATCAGGGGCGGAAGCGCAGCGATCCGGCAACACCAGACCGGAGTTCCGCACGGACTTCGTCTCTACCCAGCAGAATATTTCCACCCATGCGGCATCGCTGGTCGAGCTGGGCGACGGCCGCATCCGCGCATTCTGGTTTGCCGGCAGCCGCGAAGGCGCACCGGACGTCGTGATACGCACCGCGGTGTTCGATCCGGCAAAAAACACCTGGAGTCCGGAACGCAGCATCGTCAATCGCATAGACACCGAACACGCGCTGCTGCGCTATGTGAAGAAGATCGGCAACCCGGTCGCGCAACTCGCGCCGGACGGCAAGCTGTGGCTCTACTACGTGACCGTGTCGCTGGGCGGCTGGGCAGGCAGTTCGATCACCGCGGTTGCGTCGACCGACGACGGTACGACTTGGGGCAAGCCGCGGCGTCTGATCACTTCACCGTTCATAAACATCAGCACGCTGATCAAGGGCACGCCGTTCATGTATGGCGACGGCACGATGGGTCTGCCGGTCTATCACGAGTTCATCGGAAAATTCGGCGAACTGCTGCGTATCGGCGGCAACGGCAACATCATCGCCAAGCAACGGCTGAGTTACGGCAAATCGACGCTGCAGCCGGTGGTGCTGATAACCGGTCCAGAGCACGCACTGGTTCTGATGCGCCGATCCGGCAACAGCCCGAAACGCGTGATCTCGACCATGACCGACGATGCGGGACAGCACTGGAGCGCATCCCGACCCACCTCGCTGGCCAATCCGGACGCCGCAATTTCCGGCGTGGTTTTGCCTGACGGGAAGATGCTGGTGGTGCTGAACAACATCGAGGATGGCCGCGCCGCGCTGTCGCTGGTGGTTTCGGCGGACGGTGGTGCGACCTGGAAAACGGTTTATCAACTGGAAGACCAGCGCGGTCAGCCCACCGACCCCCTCCACTTCGGGGAAATTTCCGCCGAGCTGGCCAGGGCCACCGATCCCGGCATCGCCGACCCAAGCGCCTATGCGAAATCCGCGCAGCGCAACAAATGCGTCGCACAGCACTGTGACTACGAGTTCTCATATCCGTACCTGATCCGTACGCACAGCGGCGACTTCGATCTGGTCTATACCTGGAATCGCAGCTTCATCAAACATGTCCGGTTCAACCGCGCCTGGCTGGACCAGCGTCTGGAAAATTATGCCGAACTTCACTGACCTGACCGGGCTGGCTGGCGTGGCTGTTGCGGCAGCGGCGGCAGTGTCGCTGCTGCCCGGCACTGCGAAACTTGCCAGATCGCGACTGGCCGTGCTGCAGGCCGCGGTGTTCTTGCTGATGGTGGTCCCGTTCGGCGGCATGCCGGCGGCTGCCTATCTGCGCGGCATGACCGGCGACCTGAGCATCACCACGCTGGTGCTGTTAAGTTGCGCGATGCTGAGTCCGCGGAAGGGCTGCGCAGCGGACAGGCAGCGGCAGGTGCTGCTGAGCCTGGTCGCGCCGGCTGCGCTTGTGTTCTATCCGATGGCTTTGGGCGCCGAAGCTTATGATCCCTACCGGCTGGGATACGGCACTGTGCAATTCGTCGCGGTGCTGCTGTTGCTTGCCTTGGCCGCATGGCTGCGCGGATATGCAATGATCGTGCTATGTATCGCGCTGGCTGCACTGGGCTGGGCGTCCGGCTGGTATGAATCCGGCAATCTCTGGGACTACCTGATCGACCCGTTCGTCGCAATCTACGCGCTCGCAGCGATCATGAATACTTTCATCAGAACGCTGCTGAAAGCCGGTCGAGGCGGCTAGCGCTCCCCGCTGCACGGCTGGCGGTAGTTGGATATGATTGTCATACCCGAGGACAACCACAACTTGCGTAAAGGCTGAAGCGAACCATGTTTTCCATACCGAAAATTTTCGCAGGAAAACCGGACCATCCCATGTTTGACGTGAAGGAGGCCGGGAAGCTGCTGGCCGAATTGCCGGAAGACAAACCTTTCAAGGCAATCGAGGAAATCACGGCCTGGCTCGATTCGGTCAAGGATGCAACCGGTTTTAACCCAGGGGTACGAGCGGAAATCATCATGCTGCTCGATGAAACCGGCCAGCCGCTGTATGCGGGATTGCTGCAGCTCTATCTCGGCGAGCCGCATTTGCACGATTTCAGGGGCAGGCATCTGTGGCAGGGTCTGCACGGATTTGTGAAGACGCTGGCCGAGGCCTATGCCGTGTGCGTGCGGGAATACCGTCAGGCAAAGAAAATTTCCATCGAACACAGGGAGCTGATGCCGGTCATCTGCGTGCGACTGTTGCGCGCCACCGCGGAGCAGATCAAGCTGAAGTTGATGGGCTATGTGGATATCGAACAATCGGTCTGGGCGCAGCTTTGCGATTGCTACAATTTTGCCGAGGCCGCACAGATTGCCGAAACCATGGTGTTCGCGTACCCGAAGCACGTGATCCACGTCAGCCCTCAGCGCGAACTGGCGCGCGCGCTGATGCTTTATGAATCGTCGCCCGGCTCGCTGGCGCCGGACCAGATCGAGGTGTGTTTTCGCATTGCCGGTCGCATGTGCAGTTTTTTCGATTTCAGTAATACGCCCGATCCGAATTGTGCATATTGCTTCGATCTGGCCGAGCCCGGCCCGCCCAGGCGCGCGGACGGAAATCTTCAGCCTAAGCCGTCGAAGCGTTTTTTCGGCGCTTGCAAAGCGGTACCGAAAATCGCGGATATCATCGCCCAGCATGAGCAGGGGCTGATCCGGCAGGAACAGCGCTTCGGTAGCGAATTCACGCCGGCTGGCAAATTGACCGTGCTGAAGCATTTGCAGCTGTACTGGGGCAAGGACCAGCCGCGCCGGCATCAGCAGCGCAGGGGCATCAACTCCGCGATCGATGTGGTTCACAGTTTCCGGATGATCAGCAGGCTGGTCACGCGCATGGACATCGACAATGCGCAGAACATATCCGAGAAGGATGCGGCGACATTGAAGGAACGCTCGGCGATCACACTCGCTGCCGATATCGGCGAGCTTGATTACACCACCGAAAGCTGGACCGTCACGGATCTGAGCGTCGATGGAATTGGCGGGACGATTCCAAATACCGGCGGCAACTGGGTAAAGATCGGTGACCTGTGCGGTATCAAGGCTGCAAACAGTCCGGTATGGTGGGTCGGCGTGATACGCAGGCTGCATGCCAATCCCGCGGGCAAGGTGCATGTGGGCATCGAAATGCTCGCGAGGAAGCCGCTTTCAGTCTGGCTGCGCATACTCGGCAAGGGCACCGAAAGAATATCCGACTGGGAGACCAGCTCCGGCTCCTTTGATTACGATTATCTGCCGGCCATCCTGCTGCCGGATGCGAGCAATTCCTATGCGAACGCAACGATGCTGATGGAATCGGGAAGCTATGTGGCGGATGCGCTTTATGAAGTGATGCTCGGCGAAAAGAGCCGCGAAATCAAGCTCACCGATTTGCTGGCAGAAGGCGAAGACTACGAGCAGATAAGCTTTCAGTGGCTCAACGCCGCACACTGATTTTTCCGGAAATGGGTATCAGCGTTCACGCGCCCAGAGCGTTAAGCCTGGAAACTGAGAAGCCGAAATTTCATTATCTTGAACGTCCGCTTTCGACCCAAAGCGGACATTCGAAATCTAAATTCGCTTCCCAAAAGCGGTCATTGGCGGATTGTTATGGCTTAACGATAAGCCGATTGCATGGCTAAAAATCATCAATTTAGTAAAAATTTATGAAACGACTGCCCTAGGTCTTTCTACACTCACTTCCATCGATAAAACAAAACCAGTAAAAAGGAGAAATGATGGAAGCAACTGCTATTTCAGCTAGTACTACAACGATACCTTCCCCCACACCTGATCACATTATGCAAATTGGGATGGGCTTTTGGGCCTCAAAAACGCTGTTGAGCGCCATCGAGATGGGGATATTTACCGATCTGGCAAAGCACCCTGAAGATATCAAAACCTTGCGCGATCGTTTTAACCTGCATGAACGTTCGGCGCGTGATTTTTTGGATGCCCTGGTTGCCATGGGGATGCTGCAACGGCGTGACAACAAATACCATAACACACCCCAAACTAATGTGTTTCTGGACAAAGATAAACCCTCGTATATCGGTGGCATGTTGGAGATGGCAAACAATCGCTTGTACGGTTTCTGGGGTAATCTGACTGAGGCTCTGCGTACGGGAGAACAGCAAAACGAGGCTAAAGTGGGTGAGGATCCGTTTGCGGCTATTTATGCCCACCCGGCCATACTGAAGGAATTTCTGGCGGCGATGACCGGCGTCAGTCATGGTGCCAATCTCAATATCGCTGCCAAGTTCCCTTGGGAAAATTACAAAACTTTTGTCGATGTCGGTACCGCTCAGGGTGACTTGGCCGTGCAAATCGCCTCGGCGCAAGAGCATCTTCAAGGTATCGGTTTTGATTTGCCCGTTGTTGAACCCATTTTTGAAGAGTATGCACAGAGTAATGGTCTGGCTTCGCGACTCTCATTTGTGGGTGGTAATTTTTTCGAAGATTCCATACCCAAGGCCGATGTGGTGCTGATGGGGCATGTTCTGCACGACTGGAACATTGATGAGAAAAAGACACTGATTAAAAAGGCATACGACGCCTTGCCCGAGGGTGGAGCCCTGGTTGTATATGAATCGCTCATTGACGATGACCGTTCGCAAAATCTGTTTGGTTTATTGATGAGTTTGAATATGTTGATCGAAACTCATGGCGGCTTTGACTTCACCGGTGCCGATTGTTCAGGCTGGATGAAGGAAGCCGGGTTTAAAGAGATGCGCGTCGAGCATCTTGTTGGGCCGGATTCAATGGTGATCGGCATCAAGTAGTCTGGGCAGATTATCACCATCACAATTATTGGTTGTAACGATAGCCTGCCTGTATTTTATCAATTTATTTTTCTATTCCTGGCGAACGAATTTGGAGAATTGTTATGAGTGATAAGAAAATCATTGCAGTAGTGGGTGCAACGGGTGCACAAGGCGGCGGACTGGCGAGAGCCATCCTCAACGACCAGGCTGGACCCTTTCAAGTCCGCGCGATAACGAGAAATCAGGATTCGGATAATGCCAAACAACTGGCTGCGCTCGGGGCGGAAGTTGTCGTCGCCGACCTCGATGATCGTGAAAGTTTGAAACGAGCATTCAAAGGCGCCTATGGCATTTTTTGCGTCACCAATTTCTGGGAGCATTTTTCGCCAGAGAAGGAGCTGGCCCAGGCGGCCAACATGGCCGAAGCTGCCAAGGAAGCCGATTCCGATCACGTCATCTGGTCCACCCTCGAAGACTCGCGTAAGCGGGTGCCCCTCAGTGATGACCGAATGCCTACGCTGATGGATAAATACAAAATACCGCACTTTGACGCCAAGGGTGAGGCCAACCAGGCCTTCACCGGCCGTGGTGTACCGACGACATTTTTGCTGGTGTCATTCTATTGGGACAACTTCATATTCTTTGGCATGGGACCAAAACGAGGTCCGAATAGTGAACTCGCTATCACCTTCCCCATGGGCGACAAAAAGCTGCCGGGTATGGCGGCTGAGGATATTGGCAGGTGTGCCTACGGTATCTTTAAGAATCCTGACTATATAGGAAAGACCGTTGGCATTTCGGGCGAACATCTGACTGGCAAGGAGATGGCAGCTGCATTCACAAAGGCTTTTGACGAGCAGGTGAGCTATAACGCAGTGCCTGCCGATGTCTACCGCAGTTTTGGTTTTCCGGGCGCAGATGATCTGGGTAACATGTTTCAGTTCAAGCATGACTTCAACGAAGAATTCTGCGAAATACGTAAGGTGGATGAGAGTCGTGACCTGAATCTGTCGCTGCAAAATTTTGAGCAATGGCTTGCCCAAAACAAACATCGCATCCCGTTGGAATAGAGGCGATGGCCGACCAACACGGGTGAATTTGTAATTAGCCGTCGAATCCTATTCGGCGGGAATACAGAGCAATTTAAGGGGCCGGTTGACCAGCAATCCAAAACGACCACGACCTCGTTTTTCCATACATATCAGGTCAGATCGATCGTCAAGGCGCTTGCGTAATAAGATGAGGCGCGCTTCAAGATTATCACCTATCTCTGGTAGATTGACATCGGGATCACGACGTAATTCCATGTTGGTAAACTCGATTTTTCCGGATTCTTGCCACTGAGACAGTATCTTCCACAAGATACAACCTGCCACTCCCTTTATCAGATAGTCTGAACCAATAAACACACTGTGATCCGCCTGGTAATACTTGATCAAAACAGCGACCCCTTTGGGCGGTGCAGTCTCTACCATCTCTATAGCAGGCACTTCGTTGACATGTTCCGATTGAAAAAAGGCAAGAGCCATGGCTAGATTCTGGGCAATGGAGGTAAGGGCATCCACGTCGGCATCAAAATAGGCCATGATCTGTTCACTCTCGATGTAAAGCACACCAAAGAGATGGCCACGCGCCTGCAAGGGTACGGCCACCACACTTTGCACATATTCCAGACCCGGCAACGGAATATTGAGTTCGTGAAGGAGTTTGTTACCCTCGGAGATATCCGCTTCCTTTTGAATGGCCTGACTCATGGTCAAGTCACGTACCATATTGGTGAAACGAACCGGCCTATTTTTTTCGGCAGCGGTGCCAGCAACACCTTCGCCGATGTTCAGTTCGGAACCTGCACCGGAAATACCATAGCCGCGACTGGCAACGGTATAGAGTCGTGGTGTCTGGTGACCTCTGAGAAAAATAATCGTGTGCTCATAGCCAAGCTGTTCTTCCATCGCCTTTAAGGTGTGATCAAACAGGCTTTCCATGTCCTGACTTTGATTGATAATTTGTAAAACGATCGATACCTGTTCCAGCGTCGGAATTCTTACGTTAGGTTTTATAGCTGTCTCGGGCTTGACAGGAGTACACGACAATACTCGATAGACGTCTGCACCTCGTAATTTGAAAACAGCTTCCATCCCTGTTACTTCTGCGATATTTTCCAGCTTTTGTTCCATTCGATTGAACGTCTTGCCTTCGGTCTCAGTGTGCAGATACTGTACCTCAAGGATGAATTGTGTGAGATCCTCTGGATCCATCACCATCACAGTGGCAAAAGGATTTTCTTGAAGGTTTTTTCTGGTTTTGTTAAAAAACTGTGCCGACAGGGCGACATGCGTTGAGTCAATATAGTAAACGTGGCTCAGTGGCGTAATATTGACTATTCCATCACTGGAACAGGTGACAATACTTGCCGGCACCGCACCTTCAAAACAGGGACGAATATCCTCAAGCCGTATTTGTTGAATGACCATGCTCACACCCGGTCACCCGCCTTTGGTCCCGGTGTTTGCTTGAAGCATTCGTTCACCGGGCAATACACAGGCACGTAATCCTCTATGGATTTGCCTGCCATAGAATCTGCGGTTATTCGAGGCAAACCCAATTTTTCGACCATCTTATATTGGGCCTCATTAAATGACTCCAGCACCGACACGTAAGGTGCCAAGTCATCAAGAACCCGTGCATGCGTGCCTTTCAGTTGATATGTCTCATAGGTGAAGACATTCACAAAAAAAGCCGCATATGCGCCATTGTCACGAATATTTTGCAGGGCCTGAGGCATGTAGCTACGATACAAGAATAGCATTACCGATTGGTGATCATCATTCACCTTACAGCCCCAGGAGCGGGTATATGCAGTTTTATTGAAGGCATCACGGGTACCTAATTGGATGGGTATACCCGATTCAAGAAACTGAACGAGATGATCATCTAAAATAATTTGTGATGACATGATTCTTTTAAAGCTCCCTCTAGAAAGAGTAGTCGAATGCGGGAAAATGCAATACGTAAACGGAAGTTAAAGGGGGTGTAAGTAATTTTGAGTATTTTATGAATGGCTGGTAATGGCTGCGCTTGTTGTCGGACGAGTGTCAGCTTTCTTGCCGAATATATTACACCTCGACTGGCAGCAAATGGCACAGCGCCGAACTTAATGTGGTCAAACTGCCTTCCCCAAAGCAGTCACCCGCGACTGACCATTATTGGCCGATAGCTGTCATTAACCAGGTTCTCATTTGCGGCTCCGGCGAAATGCCACCCAGTCAATCCAGCGCCTGGTAAATAACCAGCCCCCATACCACCAGCGCATTCACGATGCTCAGGAACACCGACGCGCTGGCGATATCCTTGGCTCGTCTGGCGAGCGGGTGCTGTTCCAGTGAGGTGTGATCCACTGCCGATTCAAGTGCGGAATTGAGCAGTTCGACGATCAGCACCAGCAGGATGCTGGCGATCATCATGGCCTTGCCGGCGG
>JAJDNO010000058.1 GCA_022340615.1 Gallionella sp.
AAGGATGAGCTACGAAATCGTATTTACAGAAATTTTCGCAGGCTGTTTGTTCGCAACAGCGCTTGTCGCCTTTCGCATCAGGCTGGAGAAGGTCCGTAACCCTGGGTCGCGCACCAAAGCTAGCCGCCACACTTTCCAAAACGCCCAGTTTCGCAGCAGATAGTTGCGACTGATGGGTCTTGTCACGACGCCTATCTCGAAACAATAACCAGACCGCGCGGCTTGTTGCTGGTTGTGTCTGTTGTCGCGATCGCCTCGCGCAGCAAGCTGATGCTGACCCATGCCGGTGGATACTTGTACTTCGCCACGTCCAGTATAAGCACGCTGTCGGACTTCGCATCATAGGCGGCCAGCGCGGACCAGTGGCCGCCGCCGACCTGTCCCAGCGTACCGCGATAATAGTTGGCCAGCACGAATTGACCGTCGTCGCCGAGCGCCTTCTTTAGCAGCGCGCGCAAACTCTGATCGCTGAAGGTGTCGCCCGCGATGGAAGTTGCCCTGACGCCCTGGCGGGACAGCGTTGCAACCATCTCGTCGCGCGTCATGCCCATCTCGAGCACGGTCTTCGGGCTGATGACCTTTACCACTTCGGGAGTGAAGAAGTTGTGCTGGGTGAAGTAGGCATAAGGCGCATAGGTCGGATCGACCGGCTTCGCGATCGGCATGGAGTTGAGCACGGTGATCGCGCTTGCCACGGAACAATACGACTGGGTGATCTGCGCAGTGAAGTTAGGGGCGAGTTGCCAGTAATCCGCATCGGCAGGCATGCGGGCACGAATTGCCCTGCCTTCCGCCGAGTCCCAATACACGACTGCGGGTTCAGAAAATGCAGATTCAGGGGCGGGTGGCTGGGCAAATGCCGGGGATATGAATGCACAGAACAGTGCGGCGAATATCAGGTTTTTCATGGTCTTCCTTTCGAGTCGGTCAGCCATTATCAAGGAATCAGGAATTAGCGGAACACGATGGTCTTGTTTCCACACACCTGCACACGGTCTTCCACGTGATAGCGCAGCCCTCTCGATAATACTGTTTTTTCGATGTCGCGCCCGTAGCGCACGAGATCTTCGACCGAATCGCCGTGGTCGATGCGCATCGTGTCCTGCTCGATGATCGGACCCGCATCCAGTTTGTCGGTGACGTAATGGCAGGTCGCGCCGATCAATTTGACGCCGCGCTGATAGGCCTGGTGATAGGGCTTGGCGCCGACAAACGAAGGCAGGAAACTGTGGTGGATATTGATGATGCGGCCCGGGTATCGCCCGCACAGTGCGGGCGGCAGGATCTGCATGAAGCGCGCCAGCACCATGCAATCGCCTTGATGTTGATCGAACAGGGTGGCGATTTGCTCAAATGCGGCGGCCTTGTCGGCGCTATTGCTTCCGGGCATGTCGACATGGATGTACGGGATATGATGCCATTCGACGAAACTGCGCAGGTCCTCGTGGTTGGAGATCACGCACGGGATGTCAACAAGCAACTCGCCGCTGCGCCAGCGGTGCAGCAGGTCGTTCAGGCAATGATCCTGTCTGCTTACCAGGATCACCAGCCTCTTCCTGTGCGCCGTGTCGGACAGCTGCCAGCTCATGTCGAACTTCGTGGCCAGAGCCGCAAAAAGCCGCGCAAATTCACCGGCATCAAACGGCAGGGAATCGGCAAGAATTTCCTGGCGCATGAAGAAGCGCTGGGCTTCCTGTTCGGTGTGATAATTTGCTTCGACGATGAAACCGCCATGCTCGGCGATAAATCCGCTTACCGCCGCAATGATGCCTGCACGGTCGGGGCAGGAGATGATCAGGGTATAGCGTCTGGCGTTGTTCATGACGAATCCTTCGGGAATTCAGCTGATTCTAAACGAATGGCGGACTGAAGTTCGCCGCGTGTCGGTCGCGGCGGTGCGGTGGACCTTGGTTGCAGCCTGTGCGCGGGCCATTTCCCACGCGCTGGTTCAATCGAACATTAAAGAAGCATCGGATATGATAAAAAAGACCTGAACAGTATGGATTTTATAAACAGTTGTTTGATAATAGTACAATTACGAAATTGGCCAGACAAATTGGAAAACTGACATGAACCCTGGATCAAACCCGTTCGCACGCATATTCGCAATCATCCTGCTGTTGTCCGGTTGCGCATCTGCGCCGCATCATTTGACCGAGCATAGCAAAAGCGCAATCAAGAACGTTGCGGTTGTTTCCCTCGTGCCGGAAATCGTCAATTTCGACAAGATCGCAATATTCTCGTCTTCCAATACCTATACCCGGTTTGATATGGGCGGCAAGGTCGCAGATAGCATCCTTTATGTGTCCCGGGCCAGGATAGCGAAATCCGATCCCGGCTGGACCATAAAGAAAATCGAGTATGACCAGGCGGCATTACTGGCAAGCCTGAATACTCCGAGCGGGTTCAATGGCGCGAAGGCAAAGGAAGCGTTTGCCGGACTGGCTCGAAAGAATGATCTCGATGCCATATTTGTTGTGCGGGCTGCCGCGGACAAAGCAGATGGTATGCAGCAGGAACACCAGGCATATTATTTGGGCGAAGGGATGAATGTGCTGCTGAAAAACAACAATCTGGGCGGTAATCCGAAACTGGTATTTCGCGCAAACCTGAGCGTTACGGTTATGGGCAAGAATGGCGGTGTCATGGCGGTTGGTTCCATACCCGCCCAGCTGGATCACGTGAATGAACTGGATCCCGATGATTATGGCGTGAGCCTGGATATGAAACATAATTTCCATCCCGCAACTCTGGACAGGCTTGGTCGGGGGGTCATCGTCGATTTGGCTAGGAGGCTGAACCTATGCCTGGATGATCTGGGATTTGTTGAGGGATCCAACCCGGAAACCCGGCACATCCAGGTTGCGCCACAACCTGATGTGGCAAGCCAGCCCAAACCGGCTGCGCAAGCGGCACCGGCCTCGAATTCCTTTGACCTGTGTTTTTCGAGGTGCAGGCAATACACTGACCGCACCAAGGATCAGTGCTTTGACGCTTGCAACAAGTAAACAAAGCTGCAGGAATTATCAGAGTGCGCTCGTGCGACAGCGCCTGATGCCGCTGCGACGCCATCGACCACGGCTGCGGGGACGGCGTTTGTTTACAGTGCCATTCCCTCGTCGCGCAGATATTCTTCGTATGTGCCGTGGTAATCGGAAATTCCCTTGGCGGTGATTTCGATGATGCGCGTTGCCAGTGATGAAACGAATTCTCGGTCATGGCTGACGAATAGCAGCGTGCCTTTGTATTCCAGCAGCGCAGTGT
Source organism: Gallionella sp. (assembly GCA_022340615.1). Classification (GTDB taxonomy): domain Bacteria; phylum Pseudomonadota; class Gammaproteobacteria; order Burkholderiales; family Gallionellaceae; genus Gallionella. The sequence goes on from JAJDNO010000058.1 coordinate 3,265, forward strand.
TGAGCGATTCGATGGATTCCATGTCCATGTGATTGGTGGGCTCGTCCATCAGCAGCACGTTGGGTTTTTGCAGCATCAGTTTGCCGAACAGCATGCGCCCCTTCTCGCCCCCTGACAGCACCTTCACGTTTTTCTTCGCTTCGTCTCCGGAAAACAGCAGCCGGCCCAGCGTCGCGCGCACGGTCTGGTCGTCATCGTGCGGGCCGCGCCAGTAGGCCATCCACTCGGTCATGGACTTGTCCTCGGCAAAATCGGCGCTGTGGTCCTGCGGGTAATAACCGAGCTTCGCCTTGTCGGTCCATTTGATGGTGCCGGTGTCGGCTTCCAGGTCGCCTGCCAGGCAGCGCAGCAGCGTGGTCTTGCCGATGCCGTTCGGGCCGATGATCGCGACCTTCTCGCCCGCATCGATGCGGAAGTTGACGTTGGAAAATAGCACTTTGTCGAAACCCTTGGACATGTGCTGTACCTCGACAGCGGTGCGGTGCAGTTTTTCCCGTTCGTCGAATTCGAAGCGTATGAACGGATACTGGCGGCTGGACGGCTTGATGTCCTCGATCTTGATCTTGTCGATCTGGCGCGCGCGCGAGGTGGCCTGCTTGGCCTTGGACGCATTCGCGGAGAAGCGCGCGACGAATGATCTCAGTTCGGCGACTTTTTCCTTGGCCTTGGCGTTGTCGGCGGCCTGCTGTTCGCGCGCCTGGGTGGAAGCCAGCATGTAATCGTCGTAGTTGCCTGGGTACACCGTGATCTTGCCGTAGTCGAGGTCGGCCATGTGGGTGCAGACACTGTTCAGGAAGTGGCGGTCGTGCGAGATGATCACCATGGTGCAATTGCGCGCGTTGAGTATGTTTTCCAGCCAGCGTATGGTGTTGATGTCGAGGTTGTTGGTCGGCTCGTCGAGCAGCAGGATGTCCGGATTGGAGAATAATGCCTGTGCCAGCAGCACGCGCAGCTTGAAGCCCGGCGCAACCGCGCTCATCGGTCCCTGATGCAGTTCGATCGGAATCCCTACCCCGAGCAGCAACTCTCCGGCGCGAGGTTCGGCGGTGTAGCCATCGTATTCTGCGAATTCGGCTTCCAGGTCGGCAGCGCGCATGTAATCTTCTTCGCTGGCATCGGGATTCGCATAGATCGCATCGCGCTCCGACATTGCTTCCCACATTTCCGTGTGGCCCATCATCACCACATCCAGCACGCGCATGTCCTCGTATGCGAACTGGTCCTGGCGCAGTTTGCCGAGCCGCTCGTCCTTGTCCAGCATCACATTGCCGGAAGTCGGCTCCAGATCGCCGCCGAGTATCTTCATGAAGGTGGATTTGCCGCATCCGTTTGCGCCGATCAGGCCGTAGCGATTGCCATCGCCGAATTTTACGGAAACGTTTTCAAACAAGGGCTTGGCCCCAAATTGCATGGTGATGTTGGCGGTGGAAAGCATGGAAAATCGGTTCTGGATAATTTCTGGATTGCAATTTTAACACCGTGCGGAATTATTACCCTCGGAATATGTCCGAATAACAATAAGTTCGGAGCGCAGACGCGATAACCGGTGACGTTAACCGCATGCGGGGATGGCGAGTGCATAATCGGGGTCAGGCATTCAAGCGAGCGTTTTGGCGTTGCGGGGAAATGCAATATGGAACAGAGAAACGGTAATGATCGACGTAAAACCAACCCGTTCGGTGCGAACGGGCCGTGGCTGACCACTGGGAAAATGGGCGGCCTGATATTTACCGACCGCAGAAAATCAACGGGCAGGCGATTGGCAGACAGACCGCGCAAACAGGCTCTTTTGGCGGAATGATTTCCGGCCAGTTGCGCGCATTTGCGCGGCGCAACATGGAGCATCCCCGCAGCGGGATGAGAATGGTTTCCCCATTTGACGAACATTGTTATTGCGATGACGGAGGTATAGAATTGCATGTGGAAGGTCTGGCTTGACTGAATAGCTTCTTCTTTGTGGGTTGGTAGTAATTTTTTAATTTTTTGGAGGTATCATGAAATCGATTATTTTCAGCTTGGCGCTGGCAGGATTGATGGTTTCTGGGGGTGCGATGGCTACCGGCATGCCGGATCTGGCGAAAAGTCATGGCTGCACTGCTTGTCATTCTATCGACAGAAAGATTGTCGGTCCGGCCTGGATGGATGTGTCAAAAAAATACAAGGGTAAAGCGGGAGCCGAAGCCAAACTGATCGCGAAGGTATCGAAGGGCGGGGGTGGCGTGTGGGGTCATGTACCGATGCCTCCGATGGACCCTAGCGGAGCAAAAAAGGCTGACATCAAGAAGCTGGTTGATTTCATCCTGGCATTGGCCAAGTAAACGCGGCCGCAGTCCCGCAGAAAAGGCCGGCGCCAGCCGGCTTTTTTTCGTACGGAATTTGCGAACCCGAGCATCGGCATTTCGCTCGCAGGGATCGCGGATTTATCACCAGGCAGCGGCTATCGGCTAGAATGTGCCGATTCAACTCTCAGCCGAGCATTATGGTCCCCCATCTCACCACCGCGTTGACCGGCCCCCTGCATGAACTGGAGCGGCGATTCCTTTCGGCGATGCCAACCATAGAACACTGGTTCCGCACCCAATGGCTGGAACATGCCGTACCGTTTTACGCGTCGGTGGATCTGCGCAACAGCGGTTTCAAACTAGCGCCCGTGGATACCAATCTGTTTCCGGGCGGCTTCAACAACCTCAATCCCGAATTTCTGCCGTTATGCGTGCTGGCTATGCAGAGCGCGGTGGAAAAGATATGCCCTGAAGCGCGCGGCGTACTGCTGATCCCTGAGAACCATACGCGCAATCTGTTTTATCTTCAGAACGTCGCGCAGATCGAGTTGATCCTTAAGCAGGCCGGCATGCGCGTGCGTATCGGGAGCCTGCTGCCTGAGATAACCAGACCGACGCAGATCGAATTGCCCAACGGCAACGCGTTGACGCTGGAACCGCTGGAGCGGAAAGGAAACCGTATCGGACTGGCGGACTTCGATCCATGTGTTGTATTGCTCAACAATGATCTGTCGGGCGGTGCGCCGGAAATACTGAAAAATATAGAACAGCCAGTTTATCCGCCACTCGAGGTCGGATGGTACGCGCGGCGCAAATCGCATCATTTTGCCGCCTACGATCGCATTACAGAAATGTTTGCCCAAATGCTGGAAATCGACCCGTGGCTGATCAACCCCTGCTTCGCCACCTGCGACCAGATCAATTTTCAGGAACGGGTCGGGGAAGAATGCCTTGCCGGGCAGGTGGATGCGGTGCTGCAGAAAATTCGCGTCAAGTACGCCGAATACGGTGTGAAGAATGAACCTTTTGTGATCGTCAAGGCTGATGCCGGAACTTACGGCATGGGCATCATGACGGTGAAGGATGCGAGCGAAATCGTCGGGTTGAATCGCAAGCAGCGCAACAAGATGGCGGTGGTGAAAGAGGGCGTGACAGTAACGGATGTGCTGATCCAGGAAGGGGTTTACACCTTCGAGCAGATCAACGAGGCGGTTGCCGAACCTGTGGTGTACATGGTCGATCATTATGTGGTCGGCGGATTCTATCGTGTCCATACCACACGCGGCGTGGATGAAAATCTCAATGCCCCCGGAATGCATTTCATGCCGCTCGCATTTGAGACACACTGCACGTTGCCCAATCCGAAGCGCGGTCCGGACGACACACCGAACCGGTTTTATGCTTACGGCGTCGTGGCGCGCCTGGCTTTGCTCGCTGCATCCCTGGAAATCGAGGCAGCCGAAAATCCCCCTGAAAATCCATAGATGACCAGGCAGATCCGTTTTTTTTTCATCGTTTTCGTGGTGCTGCTTGCCGGCTGCAACGGAAAGCAGCAGCTGTACCAGGAACAGGGCTATGTGTTCGGCACGCTGGTAGAGGTGAGCATCTACGGCGAACCGGAGCCGCGCGCCCGTCTTGCGGTCGGCCAGGTGATGCATGAATTCCGGCGCTTGCACGACAAGTTGCATGCTTGGCAACCAAGCGAGCTCAGCAAAATGAATGCGGCTTTTGCCAAAGGCAGGAGCGCGTCTGTTTCGCCTGAGCTTGCCGCGATCCTGAAGGATGCCACGCATCTGTCGCGACGGTCGAGCGGATTGTTCAACCCGGCGATCGGCGGGCTGGTAAAACTATGGGGGTTCCATTCCGACGAATTCAAGCCCGTGCTGCCGGCCAAGGGAAAACTCGAGCAACTGGTTGCGGCCAATCCGCAGATGAGCGATATCACGATCGCGCGCGGCAGGGCGCGCAGCAGGAACAGGTTCGTGCAGGTGGATCTGGGCGGCTATGCCAAGGGTTACGCGCTGGATCGCGCTGCCGATATCCTGCGCAAGCAGGGTATCGGCAATGCGCTGATCAACATCGGTGGCAACATTCTTGCTCTCGGACAGCATGGCGATCGTCCCTGGCGTGTAGGCATTCAGCATCCGCGCAAGTCCGGAGCGCTGGCAATCCTTGATCTGCACGATGGCGAGGCGATCGGAACCTCGGGAGATTACCAGCGCTATTTCATGATAGGAAATGTGCGCTATTGTCACCTGATCGACCCGCGTAGCGGCTATCCGGTGCAGGGTGTCCAGGCGGTCACCATTCTGACCCGTGGTCCGCGCGCCGGCGTGCTGTCGGATGCCGATTCCAAGCCATTATTCATCTCGGGGGCAGGCGGCTGGCGCGCTGCCGCCATCCGTATGGGACTTACCGAGGCGATGCTGGTGGACGGACAGGGAAAAATACATATCACAGCAGAATTGCAGAAGCGGCTAGAATTCACGGACAGCAACGTCCATCCGGAGGTTGAGCCATGAGCAATCCCGAGCCTATGCCGGAATCCGAACCTGACATCGTGGAACAGAAAGTGAAACGCGCGGCCGCCGTCAGTGCATTGCGCAAGATTGGCCGGATCGTCGACCGTGAACAGCAGGCGGATGCCGGCAAGGTCGGCTTGCTGCGCTGGATTGCGCGCTATGGATGGATCGCGTTACCGGCCGTTGTTTTGCTGGGCGCTTACCTGATCGTAAAGATCTAACGAGAATGAGCAGGAGTGATTCGTGACCGGGATATTATTGGTGACGCACAACGGTCTGGGCGACAGCTTTGTGGATTGCGTCAGGCATGTGCTGGGCGAAGTGCCGCCCAATTTGAAAGTATTGTCGGTTCAGGCGGGCGACGATCCGGAACAGAAGCTGCTCGAGGGCAGGGCGCTCATCAATGCTCTCGACACGGGAGGCGGTGTGCTGCTGCTGGCCGATGTGTTTGGTGCGACGCCCAGCAATATCGGGCGGCAACTCTGCCATACTGACCGCGTCACGGGTGTTGCGGGCCTGAATCTGCCTATGTTGCTGCGCGTGGTGTGCAGCCCGGACAAGACCCTGCCGGAACTCGCAGAGCTTGCGATTGATGGCGGCCGTGAATGTATCGTCAGGATGGCGGGATAAGTGCTGAAACAGGACGTAGTCATAATCAACAAACTCGGCCTGCATGCGCGCGCCTCGGCCAAACTCACCCAGCTTGCATCCAGCTTTAAATGCGAGGTGATGATGTCGCGCAACAATCGCCGAGTGAATGCAAAAAGCATCATGGGCGTGATGATGCTGGCCGCTGCCAAGGGCACCACGATAAGCATCGAGACCAATGGCGACGATGAGGCGGAGGCAATGCAGGCGCTGTTGAAACTGATCAACGATTACTTTGGAGAAGGCGAGTGAGTTTTACCATGCATGGCATATCGGTTTCCAGCGGCATCGCGATCGGTTATGCACATCTTATTTCGCACACTTCGCTGGATGTGGCGCATTACGTGCTGCCCAAGAGCTTCCTTGATGAAGAGATTGCGCGTTTTGACGCTGCGCTTGCGGCAACGCGCAGCGAGTTTGCCAGCATGCGCAGCAATCGCCCTACCTATGCAGCCGCAGAATTCGATGCCTTCCTCGAGTTGCACCAGATGATACTGGACGATCCATTGCTGAGCGTTGCCCCACGCGAGTTGATCGCCAGCGAGCAGTGCAACGCGGAATGGGCGATCAAGGTGCAGACGGAAACTCTGGTCGCACAGTTTGACCAGTTCGAGGATGCCTACTTGCGAGAGCGACAGACCGATGTAAAGCAGGTAGCGGAACGGCTGCTCAAGCAGATGGTCGGGCAGCCCGGACACCAGCCCCCTTCCGCGCGCCACGATGTCGAGACGATACTGGTTGCACACGACTTGAGCCCCGCAGACCTGATCCAGTTCAAGCCGCACCAGTACGGCGCTTTCATCACCGATGTGGGCGGCGCGACCTCGCATACCGCCATCGTTGCGCGCAGCCTGAGCACGCCGTGCGTGGTCGGCCTGCACCACGCCAGACAGCTGATACGCGAGGACGATCTGCTGATCCTGGACGGCGAACAGGGCGTGTTGATCGTCAATCCCGACAAGCTGATCCTTGCCGAATACAAGCTGCGCCAGAGCGTATGGGAGCTTGAACGCAAGAAACTCAAAAGGCTGCGTACCGCGCGCGCCAACACCCTGGATGGAACCGAGGTCGACCTTTATGCCAACATCGAAAAGCCGGAGGATATCGCCGAGGTGAAAGCGAATGGCGCGACCGGGATCGGTTTGTTCCGCAGCGAATTCCTGTTCCTCAATCGTGAAAACTTGCCGGACGAGGAAGAGCAATTCGAGGCTTACCGTGCGGTTGCAATGGGCATGGAAGACCAGCCGGTCACGATACGCACTTTCGACCTCGGTGGCGACAAGCAGCTGAGCGGTGCAAAACGTGTTGCGAATAATCCCGCGCTGGGGCTGCGCGCGATACGCTTCTGCCTGGCAGAACCGCAGCTGTTCCGCACCCAGATGCGCGCACTGTTGCGCGCCTCGCATTACGGCAATGTCAAAATCCTGATACCGATGCTGTCGGGCGCTTCTGAACTCGACCAGACACTGCAGTTCATCGAGGCTACCAAGCAGAACCTGGATGACGAGGACATTCCCTACGACCGCGCAATAAAAATCGGGGGCATGGTCGAAATTCCCGCCGCGGCGCTCGCGCTCAATGTATTCGCCAGAAAACTGGACTTTCTGTCCATCGGCACGAACGACCTGATCCAGTACACCCTGGCGATAGACCGGACCGACGAGGAAGTCGCGCATCTTTATGACCCGCTGCATCCGGCAGTGCTGCACCTGTTGTCGCGCATCATCGCCACGTCGAACCGGCTCGGCGTGCCGGTTTCGGTGTGCGGCGAGATGGCCGGTGAACTGGCTTACACGCGCTTGCTGCTGGGATTCGGGCTGCGCCAGTTCTCGATGTTTTCGGCGCAGGTGCCGACCGTGAAACAGCGCGTGCTGTCCACCAGCCTGCACGAAATCGCCGCGCTTACCCAGAAGATCCTGCGCTCGGACGATCCGATGAAGATACGCGAGCTGCTGGACAGGCTCAATTCCTAGAAGAACCCGTATTCCACTCGTGCCAGCAGTGTTCTGTCCGGGGAATCCCGGTTGATGCCGAATACCTCACCGATGCTGTATTCCAGTTCGTTCCCGGCTGCGCTCCTGAATTCGCCGTGCAGAACCGGCCCGATCTGGTTTGCGTTGTCGCCGGGACGATAGTAGGCCTCGATCCCGGGCGACAGCACAGCAGTTCCGTAATTCAGCCTGTAGCTTATGCTGTAAGCGGATCGAAACTCGTTCGACAACCCAGCGCCGCCCAGGAATCGTTTCCAGATAAGGTTCAGGCGCTGTTCCAGATGCCCGGACAATTTCTCGAACAGCGGGCCGAATTCGATGCTGTCAGGGGTATTCGGCTGTTTGCTGTATTCATACGAAGCCAGGAATCCGGCATCCGCCCAGAACTCTCCTGGTGCGGTCAGTTGAAAGGTATTTTCGAATTCATAGCCGGAAAGATGTGTCGCACCCCCGGGATCGCGATTGAACGAGCCGAAGTATACCTCCGCCTTCCACCAGTCTGTGTAGGCATGGGCAGCCGAAAGATTGTAGCCACTGGCGCCGTCGAGTTTGCTGCGTGCATCTTGTGAACTGAATCCGTATGCCTCGACTTCGCTCTGTCCCTGTACGACGTAGGGAGAATAGACGATGAAGTCATTGTCCGCATGGGCAGAGTTCGCCGCAAAGCAGCAGATGATAGCAAGTGCGACAAGCGGCGCCGCTCGCCGGGTATCCGGCTTCAAGCCGGATTTCCCCCGGCATTTATCCGCCTGCCCTGGAGATTGCCGAATATACGCATCAGGATCAGGATGGTCAGGAACGTGCCGGTATAGAACACGATTTCGATACCCGAGGGACGCGCGATGTAGCCGACCAGGATGTGCAGGAGCTGTCCGGCCAGGCTGTTCTGGCTCAGGATCGCCGAAGTATTCCACACCCCATTTCCCAGGTCAGGCAGCAGACCGACCTGGTTGAGGAAGCCCGCCGCCTGGGCAGCCAGCCCGGATGCCAGGAAAAGGATCAGCCAACTGGTGACCGAAAAAAAGTGCCGGACAGGGATGCGCAGCAGTCCGATATACAGCAGCAGGCCGACCAGCATCCCGCCGACGACTCCGCCCAGGCCGCCGATGACCATATTGAGGCTTTGCTCGCCGCTCGTCGCAATCGCCCAGAAGAACAGTACCGCCTCGGAACCCTCGCGCATCACCGCGACCAGCGTGATCAACAGCAAGGCTGCCAGCGGGCGCTGGCCGGAGCGGACATCCAGACCGACCGCCTTTACCTCCGCAGAAAGCTGCCGCCCGTGTGCACTCATCCATACGTTATGCCAGGTCAGCATCGCAACCGCACCTAGCAGTATGACTGCATTGAGAATTGCCTGTCCGTAACCGGAAAATTCGGACGAAGCCGCGTTGGCCAGGATTGCGACGATGGACGCACCGAGCAAACCGAGGCCGACACCGGCTGCGATCCACTTGCCGCGGCCGGCGATTCCCCGGCTGGCACCGAGCACGATCGCAATGATCAGCGCGGCCTCCAGCACTTCCCGAAACATGATTACCGCAGTCGCAAGCATGCTAGTTCTCCTTATTCGAGGCGGGTTTCGCGACGATAGTGCCCTGCATATCGCGGTTGAAATCATTGAAGAACCGGTAGTTTCCCGGATCCAGCGGCCCGATATAGATTTCCGTCTCGCCTTGGCCGCGTACGATCACCTCGCGGGAAAGGTCGGTGCTTTCGAACTCGACCGGTAAATTACCCGGATTGCGGATCACAAGTTTCAGTTTGACTCCGGCAGGAACGGCCAGCAGTTCCGGTTCGAACCGGCTTCCACGTATCGAAAGCATCAGTGGATCTGCGGCGAACGCGGATACCGAAATGAAAAATATTCCTGCCGCGAAGCAGGCAAAAAATATGCGGTCAAGCACAATGTCTCCTAATGACTAATACCAGCCCGGTTGGGTGTCCAATGAAGTTGCGCCAATGCAACTTGATGCAAATGATAATCGTTCTTATTTGCGTTTGCAACAACTTTCTGGCATCATGCCATTTAAATATTTGCGAGCAAGTCATATGCACCAACCCGATCACCTGAAGAACGCCGGACTGAAGTCCACCTTGCCGCGGCTCAAGGTGCTGGATCTGTTCGAAAACAGCGAAGAACGCCATCTGAGCGCGGAAGACGTCTATAAACAGCTGCTCACCAGCGGCGAAGACGTGGGTCTGGCAACGGTGTACCGGGTGCTCACCCAGTTCGAGCAGGCCGGTTTGCTGGTGCGCCACCATTTCGAGGGGGGCAAGTCGGTGTTCGAGCTGAAACAGGGCGAGCATCACGACCACATCGTCTGCATGCAATGCGGCCATGTCGAGGAATTCTATGACGCGGCCATCGAAACCCGCCAGGAGAAGGTGGCCACCGAACTGGGCTTCGCGATACGCGACCACTCTCTGCACATCTATGCCGATTGCACCAGGAAGAAATGCCCGCACCGGCGCTGAAATAGTGCGCCAGCAGGGCTTGCGATGATTGACACGAAAACCCAAAACACGGAAACTTCGTTCAGTGCCGATTTGACATCAGCTTGCGGGGCACTCTAAACATACCAGCTAAAGCGAGTAACCCGCTCTAGCCGCAAGCTGCGCGGGTTTTTGTTTTGGGATGCCATGGACAATTCGGTCGGTACTGTAACTGCGCAACGCGCCACATTCGACATGCCGCTCACATTCAGGAGCGGCGCGGTGCTGCCGCGTTATGAGCTGGCATACGAAACCTATGGCACGCTGAATCAGGACCGATCCAACGCGATCCTGGTATGCCATGCATTGTCCGGCAATCACCATGTGGCGGGCCATTATGCCGGTGACCCCAAAAGCGTCGGCTGGTGGGACAACATGATCGGTCCCGGCAAGCCGGTCGACACCGATCGGTTCTTCGTGATCGGCGTGAACAATCTCGGCGGATGCCACGGTTCGACCGGTCCCTCCAGCATTGATCCGAAAACCGGCAAACCTTACGGTGCGGCCTTTCCGGTCGTAACGGTGGAGGACTGGGTGGAGTCGCAGGCGCGTCTTGCCGATCAGCTCGGCATCCGGCAATTTGCAGCGGTGATGGGCGGCAGCCTGGGCGGCATGCAGGCGATGCAATGGTCGCTGTCGTTTCCGGAACGCGTGCGCCACGGGCTGGTGATCGCCGCCGCACCGCACCTGACTGCGGAGAACATTGCATTCAACGATGTTGCTCGGAACGCGATCCTGACCGATCCGGATTTCCACGGCGGGGATTTTTATGGACATGGCGTGGTGCCGAAGCGCGGCCTGAGGCTTGCGCGGATGCTCGGGCACATCACCTACCTGTCCGATAATGCGATGGCTGACAAGTTCGGGCGCAGCCTGCGCTCCGGCAAGCTCGGATACGGCTACGACATCGAGTTCGAGATCGAGTCCTACCTGCGTTACCAAGGCGACAAGTTCGCGTCGTACTTCGACGCCAATACCTATTTGCTGATGACCAAGGCGCTGGATTATTTCGACCCGGCGCGCGTCTACGATGGCAATCTCGACAAGGCGTTCTCGGCCGCCCGCTCGGATTTTCTGGTGGTGTCGTTCACCACCGACTGGCGCTTCGCTCCGGAGCGCTCGCGCGAAATCGTCAACGCGCTGCTGCACAACCACCGCAACGTGAGTTATGCCGAGATTGCGTCGACCCACGGGCACGACTCGTTCCTGATGCAGCACGAACATTACCACGCGGTGATGCGCGCCTATCTTGACCGAGTGGCAGGAGAATTTTCATCATGAGTGCGCACGATCACGCCGAGCTAGCCGCCGCACGTCCGGATTTCGCCGCGATTGCGGCATGGATACCACAGGGTGCATCGGTGCTCGACCTTGGCTGCGGCGACGGAAGTCTGCTGCGCTACCTCAAGGATACCCGGAGTGTGCGCGGTTATGGCGTCGAGATAAGCGATCCGAACATCGTCGCATGCATACGCAATGGCGTGAACGTGATCCAGGGAGATCTGGAATCGGGCCTGTCCGGCTTCGAGAGCAACGCATTCGATTTCGTGTTGCTGTCGCAGACACTTCAGGCCACGCGTCATACCGAGCCGCTGGTCCAGGAAATGCTGCGCGTCGGGCGTGAAGGGATCGTCAGTTTCCCCAACTTCGGCTACTGGAAAAACCGGATGAACGTGCTTCGTGGCAACATGCCGGTATCCGAAGAGCTGCCCTACCAGTGGTACGACACGCCAAACGTCCATTTGTGCACCTTGCATGATTTTGAAGGCTTTTGCCGCGACCTTGATGTAACTGTGCTCGATCGTCGCGTGATGACGGGCAGCAGCGAGGTGAAGTTGTTGCCCAATCTGCTTGGCAGCACAGCGGTATACCGGTTCCAGCGCGGGATATAGATTTGATGAACTTCAAAGTCCTCCGCACAACGTTGCGAGCGCATTTCGACGCAGTATCGCCAGGTGCAGTAGTTGTGAGAGGTACTTTGTGAGCATCTGGCAGCAGCTTTTCACGCGCCGCATGCTGATCTGCGTGTTCACCGGATTCGCTTCCGGCCTTCCGCTGTATCTGCTGCTCAACCTGGTGCCCGCCTGGTTGCGCACCGAGCATATCGACCTGAAGGTCATCGGCGCATTCGCGCTGATACAGTTTCCCTACACCTGGAAATTCCTGTGGGCGCCGCTGCTGGACCGCTATGCGGTGCCGGCGCTGGGCCGCCGCCGCGGCTGGATGCTGCTGATGCAGGGCGCGCTGCTGGTGGTGATCGCGGCGCTGGGCGGATTCTCGCCGCAGAAGGACCTGCCTATGATTGTGCTGTTCACCACTTTGCTGGCCCTGCTGAGCGCCACGCTGGACATCGCGCTGGACGCGTATCGGCGCGAATTGCTGTTCGACAACGAGCTCGGCCTGGGCAACGCGGTGCACGTGAACGCTTACCGCATCTCCGGCCTGATCCCCGGTTCGCTGGCGCTGATCCTTGCCGACCATCTGCCGTGGGACATGGTGTTCATGATCACCGCGCTGTTCATGTTGCCCGGCATGGTGATGACGCTGCTGGTCAGCGAGCCGCACCGTGCCGAACCGCCCAGAACGCTGCGGGCAGCGGTGGTCGAACCGTTCCATGAATTCATCACCCGCCGCGGCTGGCAAAGCGCGCTGCTGATCCTCGCATTCCTGTTCTTCTACAAACTCGGCGACGGCCTGTGCACCTCGCTGGCAACGCCGTTCTATCTCGACATGGGGTTTTCAAAATCGCAAATTGGTCTGATCGCGAAGAACGCCGGGCTGTGGCCGGCGGTGATCGGTGCTCTGCTCGGCGGCATCTGGATGCTGAAGATCGGCATCAACCGCGCCTTGTGGCTGTTCGGCGCGGTGCAGGTGGTGAGCATTTTCGGCTTCTACTGGCTGGCAATACAGGGAACGCAACAGGTAGTGACCACGCTGCACCTTGCACAGCTCGCGTTCGTGATCGGGCTGGAGGCGCTCGGCGTGGGACTGGGCACCGCGGCGTTCGTCGCCTACATCGCGCGCACCACCCATCCCGCCTATACCGCGACCCAGTTTGCGCTGTTCACCAGTCTCACCGCCGTACCGCGCACCTTTGTCAATGCCACGGCGGGCTGGCTTGCCGACCAGCTGGGCTGGAGCGGATTCTTCCTGTTTTGCGCGTTGCTGGCGATACCGGGGATGCTGCTGCTGTTGAAGGTTGCGCCGTGGCATGACATTGAAAACGAGCTTTAGTTTTTCAGAGACTTGCGCAGCGATAATGGCCGAGCCGCTGGCCCATGTTTGCATTTTTTGGCATCCACATGGAAATGAAGTAGCATGACAAATAATCGATAACCGCCGTCAATCGCTTCAGAAAAGAGCAATCCACAAGGATAAAAACTGATGTTCTACGGAGTTCCACCTGAAAGAGTTGAAGAACTACAGCAGGCGCTGTCCACGATAGAGGATATCTACAAAGGCCAGTTTTATTGCAACGACATGATCGTTTGCTTGTGGCGGAACTTATCATTCCAGCACGATGAAAAATTCATGTCATCTTACCTGGAGTGCGTCACAACCGACCAGGAACGCAGCCTTCTCTGGAGGCTGCATACACTGGCATGGGCGGCGAGGAACGCATTGAGCGTGGAAGGCGATTTTGTCGAATGCGGGGTGTTCAAGGGTTTCTGTTCGTCTGTGCTGTTCAAGTATCTCGACTTCCAGGACTTGCCGCGTCAGGCCTACCTGTATGATACGTTTGAGGGGTTGCCCGAAAAAACCTCGACCGAGGAAGAACGGCGCGTTTGGGACTATACGAAATACGATCCCGAGGCGGTCTATAACGGCGTTCGCGAAAAATTCGCCAAATATAAAAATGTGAATATCATCCGGGGAATCGTGCCGGATTCATTCGAAACAGCTGTTCCGGAAAAAATCGCCTTCCTGCATATCGACATGAACTCAGAAAAAGCCGAGATACTGGCGCTGGAACGCCTGTTCGATAAGGTTACGCCCGGCGGGATGATCGTATTCGACGATTTCGGCTGGATATGCAACGTGAATCAGACAAGGTCGGAACTCGCATTCATGAATGAGCGCGGCCATTCAATTATGGAATTGCCCACCGGGCAGGGCGTCGTGATCAAGCATGCCTGACCAAGTAGCATCGTTTGGCTACCGTCCCAGATCCCGGGCTATCAAATCTTCCTGACAAACACCTTCGATTTGCGCTGATAGTTATACAGCGATTTCTTCTGTGCGGGCAGCGCGGAGACGTCGCTTTCGACAAAGCCGCGCTCGATGAACCAGTGTGCGGTGCGCGTGGTCAGCACGAACAGTTTTTTAAGCTTCTGCGCCTTGGCAACGGAGATCATGTGATTAAGGATCGCTTCCCCGTAGCCGCGGCCGCGGCTTTGCGAATCCACTGCGAGGGCGGCAAGTTCGGCTGCTGCCTCGTCCGGGAAAGGGTAAAGCGCGGCGCAGCCGACGGTGCGGTGGTCGTGCTCGAGGACCACGAAGCGGTCGATCTCCTGTTCCAGCAATTCACGGCTACGTCTGACCAAAACGCCGCTCTCTTCGAGCGGGCGCAGCAGCTCGAGTATGCCTCCGATGTCTTCGATGCTGGCATTGCGCAAAGTGTTCAGCGTGCTTTCAACCACCATCGTGCCGATGCCTTCGTCGCTGAACAGTTCCTGCAGCACCGCACCGTCGGTATGGCGGCTGATCAGGTGGGTGCGCGCGACGCCGGCCTCGCAGGCGCGTACCGCGCACGGAAGGAACAGGTTCACATCGTCGGTCAGCTTGCGCTTTGGCCTGAGTATGTCCTGTGCCTGCGCGATGGTGAGTTCCTTGAGCAGCCTGCCCTTCTTGTCATGCACGCCGTCGGTGTCCATCAGGAATATCAGCTTGTCGGCATCCAGCGCGATTGCTGTAGAGGTTGCGACGTCTTCCAGCGTGACGTTGAACACTTCGCCGGTTGGAGAATAGCCGAGCGGCGAGAGCAGCACGACCTCGCCGAATTCCATGCGGTCATTCAGCGCGGCGACATCCACTTTGCGCACGGCGCCGGTGTGCATCAGATCGACGCCGTTGATGATGCCGATCGGCTGCGCGGTGATGAAATTTCCTCCCGCGATGCGGATGTCGGCATTCGCCATCGGCGAATTCGGCAGGCCCATCGACAGCAGCGCCTCGATTTCGACGCGCACCCGCCCGACCGCTTCCTTCACGCACTGCATGGTCTGCGCATCGGTGAGGCGGACACCCTGATGGTAGCTATCTACGATATTGCTTTTGGCCAGGTGCTGTTCGATCTGCGGGCGTGCGCCGTGAACCAGCACCAGCCGAATACCGAGGCTGGCGAGCAGGTTGAAGTCGTGCGTCAGCTCGACGAATTTGCCATCCGCGACCACTTCGCCACCGAACGCGATCACGAAGGTGCGCCCGCGGAACGCGTTGATGTAGGGCGCAACGGAACGGAACCAGGCGACAAATTCGGCAGAGGTAGTGATCGACATTGAATTCTCCAGGGTGGAATGTGCGGATAATGCCGCGCTATTCCTCATCCAGCAACTGTCCTGCAATTGCCCAGTTTTCATCTGACAGCTCGTCAAACGCGATGTACGTGTAGCTCTTCGGTTTCAGCGCAATGCGCTCCAGCGTGTCGGTGATCTCGGCGGCAATCTGCTTTTTCTGGTCGCGGGTCA
>JAJDNO010000063.1 GCA_022340615.1 Gallionella sp.
GCATGGATGGCGATCCGCGAAGACGAGGTCGCCGCATCGGCGATGGGCATCAACACGCGCAACCTCAAGCTGCTGGCCTTTGCGATGGGCGCGATGTTCGGTGGTGCGTCCGGGGCGCTGTTCTCCGGATTCCAGGGTTTCGTCAGCCCGGAAAGCTTCAGCCTGATGGAATCGATCATGGTGCTGTGCATGGTGGTGCTGGGCGGGATGGGCAACATCGCCGGCGTGGTCCTCGGCGGTGTATTGCTGGCGCTGCTGCCCGAGGTGCTGCGGAATATCGTGATGCCGATGCAGCAGGCGATGTTCGGCAGGACACTGATCGACCCGGAAAGCCTGCGCATGCTGTTGTTCGGTTCTGCGCTGATCGTGATGATGCTGTATCGCCCGGCCGGATTGCTGCCGTCCCGGGTGCGCCGCCGCGAGTTCGGCAGCGACGAGGCGGCGGCCGAAGAGAGCGTATACGATGCCACACACTGAAGACGCATTGCTGCTGGCTTCGCACATCGGCAAAAAGTTCGGCGGACTGAGCGCGCTCAGCGACGTGTCGCTGCATATCCGGCGCGGCGAGATCTACGGCCTGATCGGTCCGAATGGCGCCGGCAAGACTACCCTGTTCAACGTGATCACCGGGCTGTACCAGCCGAGCTCGGGCGGTTTCCAGTTCAACGGCCTGCACTACCAGTCGGGCAAGCCGCACCTGCTGGCGCAAGCCGGCATCGCGCGCACCTTCCAGAACATCCGCCTGTTCGCGAACCTGACCGCGCTTGAAAACGTGATGATAGGCCGCCACGTGCGCACCCGCGCCGGCGTGTTCGGCGCGCTGCTGCACGATCCCGGCACGCGCAGGGAAGAGCGTGCAATCGTCCTGCGCGCCCGCGAATTGCTGCGCTATGTCGGCATCGAGCGGCCAGCGCAGACTTTGGCCAAGCATCTTTCCTACGGCGAGCAGCGCCGCCTCGAGATCGCACGCGCACTGGCCACCGAACCGCTGCTGCTTGCGCTTGACGAGCCCGCCGCGGGAATGAACGCCAGCGAAACCGAGAGTCTCAAGACGCTGTTGAAGGCGATACGCGACCAGGGCATCACCGTGCTGCTGATCGAACACGACGTCAAACTGATCATGGGGCTTTGCGACCGAGTCGCGGTGCTCGACTACGGCAAAAAGATCGCGGAGGGCGAGCCGGAACATATCCGCAAGGATCCGGCGGTGATTGCGGCCTACCTTGGAGGCGGCAGTGACTGACCGGCTGCTCGAAATCAGCGGACTGAAGGTCGCCTACGGCGGCATTCATGCGATCAAGGGCATAGACCTGCATGTCGCAGAGGGGGAGCTGGTCGCGCTGATCGGCAGCAACGGCGCGGGCAAAACCACCACGCTGAAAACCCTGGCAGGGCTGCTGCATCCGGCCAGTGGCCTGATCCACTACGGCGGCAACAGCCTGCACAACGTCGAGGCGCACCAGCGCGCCGCGATGGGAATTGCGCTGGTGCCTGAAGGGCGCGGCGTATTCGCGCGCATGACGATAGAGGAAAATCTGCTGATGGGCGCATACAGCCGCAACGACAGGGACGAAATCGCAACTGACCTTGACCGCATGTACAGCCTGTTCCCGCGCCTGGAAGAACGCAAGTACCAGCTGGCCGGTACCCTGTCCGGCGGGGAGCAGCAGATGGTCGCAATGTCGCGCGCACTGATGAGCCGTCCCCGCCTGCTGATGCTGGATGAACCCAGCATGGGGCTGGCCCCGCTGATGGTGCAGAAAATCTTCGATACGATCCGCGACATCGCCGCGCTGGGCATGAGCATCCTGCTGGTCGAGCAGAACGCGAAACTCGCGCTCGAAGTCGCGCAGCGCGGTTACGTGATGGAGAGCGGGAACATCACCCTGTCGGGCGCGGCTGGCGAACTGCTGGGCAGCGATGCGGTGCAGCGCGCATACCTGGGCGGCTGACCGGGATAGATCCATTCCATGGAACATTCTGGCAATCGTCCGGAATCATTGTTCGCCCCATTGCGCGGTAAGTTTTCGGTCGCGCCGGTTCTCAGCCAGGCGTTGCATGAACGGGCAATTTTCGCGATGTATCGTGATTCCGCGGTCACGGGTCACGTAGCCGACGATCGCATCTCCCGGCGCCGGGTTGCAGCACTTTGCAAACCGGGTCATCAGGTTGTTCACGCCGCCGACCGTGATGTCAGCATGCGGAGTGAGTTCGCTTGCAGGCCTGAGTGCTTTGGGTTTTGCCAGCGCGATCACCTTGCCGGGCAATTCTTCCTGGATTGCGACCGCGATGCGCCGCTGGGTGATTTCGTTTCGCCCGATCGCGGCAAGCAGCTCGTCAAGCTTGTTGAAATGCAGCCGTTGCGCGAGTTTTTCCTGGTTGATCGAGGTGATGCCGAGCCGGTGCAGCTCGCGGTCCAGCTGCGTGCGGCCTTGCGCGACGCTTTCGTCGAGGTTCTGGCTTTTGAACCAGGCGCGAACCTTGGCGCGGATGCGCGGGCTTTGCAGGAAACCGAGCGACGTGTTGATCCAGTCGCGGCTAGGCCCGCCCTGTTTGACGGTCAGGATCTCCACGCGCTGTCCGTTCTGCAGTTTGTAGTTTAGCGGCACGATGCTGCCGTCCACCTTCGCACCGCGGGTGCGGTGCCCGATGTCGGTATGCAGCGTGTACGCGAATTCCACCGGCGTCGCGCCCCTGGGCAGCGCGATTACCTTGCCCAGCGGGGTGAGCACGTAAACCTGGTCGTGGAACAGTTCGTTCCTGAACTGTTCCTGCAGGTCCCCCCTGTCGGCCAGTTCTTCCTTCCATTCCAGTATCTGGCGCAGCCACGCGATCTTTTCGTCGAAGCGGGAATCCGATTTCACGCCTTCCTTGTAGCGCCAGTGCGCGGCGACACCGAGTTCGGAAGAGTGGTGCATTTCGCGGGTGCGTATCTGGACCTCGAGCGGCAGGCCGCGCGGGCCGGTCACCGCGGTGTGCAGCGAACGGTAATTGTTGCTTTTGGGATGCGCGATATAGTCGTCGAATTCGCTCTCGATCGGCGGCCACAGTTCATGTACCAGGCCGAGCGCGGTATAGCAGCCGCGGATGCCGTCGATCCTGCTTTCATCAATCAGGATGCGTACCGCGCGCACGTCATACAGGTCTCCAAACTCGATGTGCTTGCGCTTCATCTTGTTGATGATGCTGTAGATGTGTTTCGGTCGCCCGCTCACTTCGGCGGGGACGCCGGCCTGGTCGAGAACCTGTCTGAGCTGCGCCACGGCGTCGGCAATGTACTGTTCGCGCTCCGCGCGGCGTTCATCCAGCAGCTTCGCGACCTGCTTGTACAGTTGCGGCTCCAGATAGCGCACCGAGAGGTCTTCCAGTTCCCACTTGAGCTGCCAGACCCCGAGACGGTTGGCCAGCGGTGCAAAGATGCTGCGCGTCTGCTGCGCGATGCGCTGCTGCTGTCCGGCGCTCGCGCCCGAAAGGTGGCGCATGGTCTGGGTGCGCTCGGCCAGCTTGATGATCACGACGCGGATGTCTTCCACCATCGCGAGAAACATCTTGCGCAGGCTTTCAATCTGCTGCGCGGCCTCCGTGCTGTTCTTTTTGTGCAGGCCGGCCATCTCGCTGAATTGTTCGATTTGCTCAACCCGCGAAATGCCGGCGACCAGTTTCTTCACGCCGGTGCCGAAGCCTGCCCCGATTTTTTCCTGCCAGTCGGCCAGATATTCCGGCACCGCATGCAGGATGGTTGCGGCGAGGGTTTCGTGATCCATGTTCATGCCGGCCAGGATATCGGCCGCACCGAGCGCATGCTGCAACAGCGCTGCGCCGGTCAGCTCGACCCGGCCGGCATAGAGCGGTTCAGCCAGTTCGCAGGCTTTGCGTATCAGGTCGACTTCCGCAGGCGCAAAAGTTTTCGATACGGTATCGAGCAGGGACTGGATGTTTCCGGATGAAGGCGATTGTCTGGGGTTTGAAACCATGGGGCATTATTGCATCGATGCGAGGGCAGCATAAAGACAGATCGTCGGCAAAGCCGTTCCGGCTATTTTTTCATCGCGCGCTCGATGTCTGCCAGCGTTCCCTGCGCAGTCTGCGCGAGCGGTCCGCCCAAACTGACCGCCCGCTGCGCGGCTTGCAGCGCCTCCGGATAGCGGCCCTGGTCGGCCAGTGTTTGCGCCAGGTTGTTCAACGCGGCAACCGATTCGGGATGGTCTTGTGCGGCCTGGCGGAATGCGCTTTCCGCGCGGGCAAGGTCATGCAATTGATAGGCCGCGTTGCCGACGCCGATTTGCGCGGACAGGTTGCCAGGCCAGCGATCCAGTGCGGCAACATAGGCATGCAGCGCCCTGGCTGAACCATTCACGCGTTCGTACGCGCTGACTGCCGCGACATAGGCGTCGGGCTCGGCTGTCACCGGGATTCTGCCCGGCGGCAACGCGACCATCGCCCAGTAGTTGCTGCGCGCCCAGGTATATTCGAAGGTACGCATCGGCAGCAGTTGGCGTTGCTCCGGACCCGAGTGCAGGATGACTTCCGTCCGGTCTAGGTCATAGCCGAAAGCGACCGCGTAATGCCAGACCGGATACCAGGAGAAAGCAAGATTCTGCAGCACCACCACCGGCGTTCCGGAAGCGATTTCGCGCAGCACGTCGGTCATTTCGGGTGCCAGCTGATACGCGATCATGCCGTTGCGGCGAGCGGCGGCGAGCATTTCGACCTGCAGGCTGCCGTGTCGGTCCGGCAAATACAGTTCCGGTTTCAGCGCTTCGGGCGTTACCGCAGAACCGACCGCATTCAGCGACATCGCCAGCGATGCCGGGCCGCACTGATAGGCTTCCTGCGCAAAATAGGGTACATCGGCGAGCTCGACGTGGCGGGGCAGTGCTGGCGGAGGTGATTCCAGCATCAGCCGCGTCTGCGGCGGCGTCGTGCAGGCGCCGAGGCACAAAAGAAAAACGCCCACTAGCAAGCGGGCGTTCGGAATGCGCATGAATCAGTTCTTGTTGATTGAATGGGTGAAGGGGAAGACTTTCGTGAAGCCGAGGATGTCGGTTATCAGCAGCACGATGAAAACGGTGAACAGCAAACCGAGTACATCGCCGCCGGCGGGCAACTGATCCAGCTTGCCGGCTATATTGTGCGCTTCATCGTCGGTCATCGCATAGACGCGCGCTTTTGCCTCGCTTGCAGTCACACCCTGTTTCTGCAGCTGGGCGACGACATCCGCGCGGTCCAGGAAGGCGTTGATCCTGGCGCGGTCCTGGTTTGCCAGCTCATGTGATACGGCCTGTCCGGTGTCCACCATGCCGGCAAATGCCTGCATCGGCATGCCCATGGACAGCATGCATAACATCACCGCGCGGCTGGTCCAGCGCATGAAACGGGAATATTGCTGAGTCATATTATTGCTCCTCGGTTGGATGGGTTGAATATTCAAACAATTGGCGAATCGAACCGCTTCCATGTGTGGCTTGCAGCAGGAACTTCACGCAGTCACGGCATTAATTATAACGAGGCAGGATAAAAATGGTGTCAATTTGGTGTCTAAATGTTTCGGCATCCGGTGCCTGTTCGCATCCTGCAATTTCCTCTCTTGTTCCGGAACGGAACGGGAGTGCGTCAGGACCCTGCGATCACTTTGAACAGCAGCTTGGTTGCCAGCACCAGCAACAGCAGCGCGAAGAGTTTGCGCAACACCCCGATCTTCAAGTGATGCGTCGCCTTTGCGCCAAGCGGTGCGGCGACCATGCTGGCAAGCACGATCCAGAAAAGGGCTGGCAAATAAACGAAGCCCAGACTGTAATGGGGCAGACCGGTTGTATTCATGCCGGTGACGACATAGCCGATTGTTCCGCCTACCGCGACCGGAAAGCCGATTGCAGCCGAGGTGCCAATCGCATTCCTGATCGACACATTGCACCAGACCAGAAACGGAACCATGATGGCTCCGCCGCCAATCGAAACCAGGCTGCACAGACAGCCGGTGAACAAGCCGGTCAGCGTCAAGCCGGCCGCGCCGGGCAACTCGCGGGCAGCGTGAGGACGGATGTCGAGCAGGATCTGCGCGGCGACCGTATACACGAACAGCGTGAAAAATATTGCCAGACCGTGCGTCGGAATGTATGCGGCCAGTGAGGCGCCCATACCGGTGCCGAGCAGTATTCCGGGGGTGATGTTGCGCACCACGCGCCAGTTCACCGCGCCGTGGCCATGGTGCGCGCGCAGGCTGGACAGGGACGTGAACAGAATGGCTGCCATCGATGTGCCGAGCGCGAGCAGCATCACGTGTTCGGCAGGGAAATGCTGCAGGTCAAACAGGAACAGCAACACCGGCACCAGGATCAGTCCGCCGCCGATACCGAACATCCCGGCCATGAAACCGGCAACCGCGCCGAGCAGCAGATAGCTTAAATCCCATTCCATGCTAATCGTGCACCAGCCGGGTGGTGATGAACTTCCATTCGGCAGGATCAAGCGGCGTGATGGACAGCCGATTGCCGCGCTGCAGAGTGCGCATACGCGCCAGTTCCGGGTGCTTGCGCAGCTCGTCGAGCGGGATCAATGCGATCTTCCTGACCAGCTGCACATCGACATTGAACCAGCGCGGCTGTTCCGGGGTGGCTTTGGGGTCGAAGTATTTGTTGATGAGCTCGAATTGCGTGGCATCGGGATAGGCGGTGCTGCTGACCCTGGCAATCCCGGCGACGCCGGGTTCCTTGCAGTTCGAATGGTAGAACAGCACGCCGTCGCCGACCTTCATCTGGTCGCGCATGAAGTTGCGTGCCTGATAGTTGCGCACGCCATACCAGGCCACGGTCTGATCGGGCAGCCTGGCGAGGTCGTCTATGCTGACATCGGAAGGTTCTGATTTCATCAGCCAGTAGCGCATTGTTCAATCCGGAAATAAAAAGTGCGACCCGATCAAATCGGGGTCGCACCGGAATAAGATCCCCCGCCTGTGCCGTTGACCCAGCATCTTGAACCCGGGTTCAAGAGGGCTGCATCCCAGTTACATCAGGTACATCCGCACGGGACGCGCACAACAGTAACTTTGAGGGTTGCGGCCTTAAGCAAAGCTTATCGGTTCAAAGAATTATAGGCCTGTCGAACACCGCAGGGGAAAACCATAACCAGCGATTTGCCCGCTTATCATGCCGGCTCGATCAGATGGCTGGAATCCTTTTCAAAACAGCGAATCCTGATCGGCTAATGCTTCATCGATCGCTGCTTCCATGGAATTCATTCTACGCTTAAAGTCGGCGAGGTCAATGCCGCGCCCGACTTTCATGCCGAGCAGCTCGTGGGTGATATTCAGTGCGGCCATCAGGGCGATGCGCTCGACGCTGGCGATTTTCCCGCCATCGCGAATTTCGCGCATACGCTTGTCAAGATAGGCCACTGCCTCGAGCAATTCGCTGCGTTCTTCCTCTGGGCAGGCAACGCGCAGCTCGCGATCCAGCAGCTTGATTTCAAGGGTTTGTTTGCTATTGCTCATGTCTGATTTTCCGGCAGGGTTACCAGCAGCTTCTCCAGACGCGCTTTGGCTTTATTCATTTTTTCGCTGAATTGACGGTTGCTGCTCAGAGCGTGGGCCAACTCCTGGCGCAATTGCTGATTCTCTGCGCGCAACTGTCCGTTGACTTGTATCAACAGGGCGAGTTTGGTTTCCAGCGCGGTCAGTTCGTCTTCCATGGATCGACTATAGATTGAAAAGTGTAGACAAGTCAAACGGTAAGGTGGATTTTTGGAAGCTGTTTGGAGGATTGGGCTGGCGTCCGTTCCAGCAGGATCGGGCAGGCTTGTGTTAAAGTGCGTGCCGCTTTTAGGTGCTCGCCTGCGTGCAGGCGAGTTAAACGGGAAGCAGGTGAAGGAACGTCGGTTCCCAGGCCTGAGCTGCCCCCGCAACGGTAAGTGAGTGTGGATACGCCAGTGCGCCACTGTGAGCAATCCCTCCGGGGATCTTATGGGAAGGCGGCGAATCAAGACTCGCGAGCCCGGATACCGGCCTGAGAGCTGCTATGGACGGGAGATGCTGCGGGCGGCTCATCCGGACAATATCTGCGATAACCTCGCCAGAACTCCGGTCTATCTGCCTGTCGTATTTCCTGATTTTCAATATTCCAACGGGGACGCTTGGAATTTTCTCAGGGAACGACAATGAATCAGAAACTACTTATCACGGGCGCGCTGTTCGGCGCGCTTTTCCTGCCTTGTGCAGCTTATCCCGAAGCTTTGCATAGCCAACCGGCTAAGTCACCAAATGACGGTGACGTAAGCCGCTGGTTAACGCCGATGCAGATGCTGATCGTGACACCAACGCGGATACCTCAACCGCTGGATCAAACCATCGCCGATACCACCGTGTTGACTCAACAGGATATTCGCAATTCCGGCGCGCCGGACGTGCCGACCTTGCTGCGTTCTCTGACAGGAGTTGAAATCGTGCAGACGGGAGGTCTCGGCTCGCAATCCAGCATCTTCATGCGCGGCACCAATTCCAATCAGGTATTGGTGCTGCTCGATGGCGTGCGCATCAATTCCGCAACCACAGGTTCGACCGCACTCGAACATATCATGCTGGACAATGTCGAACGTATCGAAGTGGTGCGCGGAAACGTCAGCAGCTTGTATGGATCCGGTGCCATCGGCGGGGTGATTCAAATTTTTACCAAACAGGGACACGGCGCACCAGCATTCAATGCCAGCGCTGGTATCGGTACGCATCGCACACAACGTGTGTCTGCCGGATTTTCCGGCGTAATGGACAAAACTACGTTCAGTCTTGATGCGGGGCATGTCAAAACCGATGGTGTATCGTCAATCAATCCGATACTCGTCCCCGCAGCGAACCCAAACAACAACGGCTATGACAACAACACGTTCAATGCACGGGTCAAATATGATTTTGATGTCGATCATGCGTTGTCCGCTGCCTTGTTCACCACGCGTGGCAACACATCATTCGACAGTGCCTACGGCTCTCCGACCGATATAAACAACACCATAGAAAACATCGGCAAACTTTCCGTTGCCTCGGACGATCAACTCAATGAGAAGTGGCATAGCCAAATACGTCTGGCACAAGGCGTGGATGACAGCCATACTTATTTGAATGGCGCACCCAACTATCGATATCGAACTCAAAGCAACCAATTCACCTGGCAGAACAACTTCAAGGTCGCGGACGGACAGCAACTGAATCTGGCTGCGGAATATCTGGGTCAGGCAGTCGATTCTGACACGCTGTATACGCAAACCACACGCCATGAAAAAAGCGTACTGGGTGGCTATACAGGGGTATATGGCACACATCAAGTACAGCTTAATCTGCGCCAGGATAATTACTCGGATTTCGGCACAGCCAACACGGGCTTGCTGGGTTATGGCGTGTCCTTTGAGGACAGCTGGCGAGCTACGGTCAGCATCAGCAATGCATTCAAGGCGCCGACCTTCAATGACATGTATTACCCCCTGTCGTACGGTTATCAGGGTAATCCGAACCTGAAGCCCGAACGCTCCAAGAATAAAGAGATCGGGCTGCACTATGCAGCCAACAGGCAGCTTGTGGATGCGGTGTATTTCGATAATCACATCAGTGATTTGATTGCTGTCAATGCTGCATACACCACGGTTGTAAACATCAACCAAGCGAAAATTACCGGGGAGGAATTAAGTTATGCGGGTGAATTTGGCGATATTCATTTAACGGCTAATCTGACATGGCAAAACCCGCGTGACACGGAAACCGGGCAGGTGCTGCAACGTCGGGCCAGGGAATTCGGCAGCTTTTCTGCAGCACGAAGTTTTGGGGCATGGAATGCGGGTGCCGAAGTGAGATACAGCGGGGCGCGGCCGGATATTGATTATTCGAGCGGCAACAGCATCATGTTGCAAGCTTACCAACTGTTCAACCTGACTGCAGGCTACAGAATAGACAAGGATTTCAGAATGTCGTTGCGCGTTGATAACCTGTTTAATCGCGGCTATTCCGAGGCCTACACCTATAACACGCTGGGACGTACGCTGTTCGTCGGCTTGAACTATCAGCAATAGCACCTGAAAATGTTAAGCAAGGGCGGCTAGCCGTCTTTGCTTTTTCTGCGGCTTCGTGTACTGTTGGCCTCATCGAAAAATTTATCCTCAGGGGACGAAATGAACAATACCCAAACCAGAAAAATCGCAATTTTTGCAACTCTGGCCGCGCTGATGGCGGCAACGCGCGAATATCACTTCGGCACCGCATTGCACCTGCCCGATGCTTCGCTGGCAGTATTCCTGCTGGCAGGCTTCTATCTTCCGCGCTGGGCCTTCCCGGTGTTGCTGGTCGAGGCGGGGCTGGTGGATTATCTGGCGCTGAACTACGGGGGCGTGGACGGCTGGTGTTTCTCGCCGGCATACTGGTTCCTGATCCCGACCTATTTTGTGCTGTGGTTCGCAGGCCGGTTCTATGCGGAACGCTACCGGCCGACGCTGCGCGGCCTGTCCGAATTTGCCGCAATCGCATTTGCGGCCACCGGCGCGGCATTTCTGATTTCCAATGCCAGCTTTTATCTGTTCGCCGATTATTTCGGCAGTATGAGCGCAGCCGCGTACAGCGGCCGGGTTGCCCAGTACTTCCTGCCGTATTTGCAGAGCGCATTCCTGTATCTGATTCCTGCTGCGATGCTGCACATGGTAGCGCAACAGGCCACACGCAGTTCGGCGCAAGCAAGATAGTGCCGCGTGGTCTGTGGCAAAGCCGCAGAGCGCATTCCGGACCAATACGCCGGGCAGGACCACCCTGTCCGTTTCTGTCTCGTGACCGCTGCAAGGGTTTATGCCCGCATGCAGCACAAGGTTGACGCGGACCAGCCAAGCGACTAGATTGCGCGCCTCAAAAATAATTCACTACCCAAGGAGCAAGTCATGGCTGTACTCGTCGGCAAAGCCGCACCCGATTTTGATGCTGTTGCGGTGATGGGCAACAACGAATTCAACGAAACGTTCAATCTGAGAAAGCACGTCGCCGGCAAATATGCGGTGGTGTTTTTCTATCCGCTGGATTTCACGTTTGTCTGTCCGTCCGAACTGATCGCGTTCGACCACAGGCTGGATGAATTCAGGAAACGCAATGTCGAGGTGATAGGCGTATCCATCGATTCGCAATTTTCCCACTTCGCATGGAAAAACACCCCGGTCAACAACGGCGGAATCGGCCAGGTCCGTTATCCGCTGGTGGCCGACATCAAGCACGAAATCTGCAGGGCATACGATGTCGAGGCGGAGGGCGGCGTGGCCTACCGAGGCTCGTTCCTGATCGACCGTGCCGGCGTAGTTCGCCATCAAGTGGTGAATGACCTGCCGCTGGGCCGCAACATCGACGAAATGCTGCGCATGGTCGATGCGCTGCAGTTCACCGAGGAGCACGGCGAAGTATGCCCGGCAGGCTGGAGCAAGGGCAAGGCGGGCATGGGTGCTTCCACCGAAGGCGTGGCCAAATACCTTGCAGTCCACGCGAAAGAGCTTTAGCCCTGGGTCGCGATGAAAGGGCCACCCCGCAGGGGGTGGTCTTTTCATTTTGCGGACTGCAGCATCATCGTCGGCGATGTTGCATCTTCCTGCCAAATATAAGCTCAAGACTGTCATCTTCCTGTCATAATTTGTTCATATTCTCGCAATCCCGTACCAATTACCGGTATGTCGAGATGAGGTCCAGACCATGAATGCGAAGATATTGATAGTGGAAGACGAGCCGGCGATCCAGGAGCTGCTGGCGTTCAACGTGATGCAGGCCGGATTTCAGGCAATGCGCGCAGAAGATGCCGACAGTGCCTGGCAACAGATCCGCGGATCTGCACCGGACATGATTTTGCTCGACTGGATGCTGCCGAATACCAGCGGCGTGATTCTGGCGAAGCAGTTTCGTGCCGATGTGCGGACCCGGGACATACCGATCATCATGCTGACTGCGCGCGGCGATGAGCGCGACAAGATACTCGGCCTGGAGTCGGGCGCGGATGATTACATCACCAAACCGTTTTCGCCGCGCGAGCTGATGGCGCGGATCCGTGCGGTATTGCGCCGCCACATTCCGGTAATGCCGGACGTGACGGTGGCTGCGGAAGGACTGGAGCTTTCGCCGTCGTCGCACCGCGTGACGGCAAATGGCAGGGCGGTCGAACTGGGGCCGACGGAGTTTCGCCTGCTGCATTTTTTCATGACCCATCCCGAACGCGTTTACAGCCGCACGCAATTGCTCGACCAGGTATGGGGCACCCAGGTATTTGTGGAAGAGCGCACGGTGGATGTGCATATACGCCGTCTGCGCGCCGCTCTTGAGCCGGTGAAAATGAACCGTGTAATCCAGACCGTGCGCGGCAGCGGTTATCGGTTTTCGACCAGTTATAACTAGTAACCCGGCTGAAGTATTATTGCAGCCGGGTCAATAGGCCAGTTGTTTCATCGAGGGAATTGATTTGCAGGATTTCTGGTTCCGCGTAAGCCTCCCCGTGCTGTTCAGTGCGCTGGGGGCATTGTTGATGTGGGGCCTGTTTTCGGCTACCACCGGGCTGTGGTTCATGCTGATCGTGTTGCTGATGGTGATGGCCTATCGCGCCCGCCAGCTGTTCAAGCTCGGAGTATGGCTGGCCGATGCCCGCCTGGAAACCATACCCGAAGCAGGCGGGATATGGGATGAGGTGTTTACGCAGCTGTACAAGATGGTCAGGCAGCATAACCAGACCAAGCAGGATCTTGCCGCCGAACTGCAGCACATCGAACAGGCGACTTCCGCGCTGCCGGAAGGGGTGGCGATCCTGAACGAGGCGAACCGCCTCGAATGGTTCAACCCGCTTGCCCAGCAGCATTTTTATCTGGATGCCGAACACGACATCATGCAGGACATCACCTACCTGGTGCGCCAGCCGGAATTCATCGAATATCTGGATGAGTCGAATTTCAGCGAGCCGCTGGTCATGGTTCCCGCGCGCCACGAAGATATGGTGCTGTCCATCAAGCTGATCCCGTACGGCGGCAACAAGCGATTGTTGATCAGCCGCGACATCACCCAGTTCGAACGCAACCAGGCAATGCGCCGCGATTTTGTCGCGAATGTGTCGCACGAGTTGCGCACGCCGCTGACCGTGGTAAGCGGATTCGTCGAAAATCTCGAGGATATGCCCGACCTGAATCAGGAAAACGCGAAACACGCGCTGCGATTGATGGCCGAGCAGACCCGGCGCATGGACAGCCTGGTGGCGGATTTGCTGACCCTGTCCAGGCTGGAAAATGAACAGAGTCCGCTGCGCGAAGAGAAGGTTGATATGAAAGGTCTGCTCGACGAGGTATACCAGGACGGCAAGCTGCTGAGCGGCGGCCGTCATTCGTTTCAGATCGAGATTGCCGGCCCGGCCAGATTGTTGTGCAACCGCGACGAGCTGCACAGCGCATTCGGCAATCTGGTCAGCAATGCAATACGGTATACGCCGGCAAACGGCGCGATCCTGTTGCGCTGGTC
>JAJDNO010000074.1 GCA_022340615.1 Gallionella sp.
TGGCTGACCCTGGGCTACGCGCACAGCGGCAGTCCGCTGTCGGGCTACGCGCCGCTGCTCGGTGTGTATGGCGTGTCGCTGGTCGCCGCGATCAGCGCCGGGCTGCTCGCATACGCCGGACTGAACCTGGTGCGCACGCCGGTTGCCTCATTTTCCCGAAGCGTAACCGTCCCTGTGCTGGTACTGGTTGTGCTATGGGGAGCCGGCGCGCTGTTGCACCGGGTAAGCTGGACCGAACCGGTCGGCGAACCGGTCAGCGTGGCGCTGGTGCAGGGCAACATCGCGCAGAATCTGAAGTTCAGCGAGGATGCGCTGGCCGGCACACTGGAGACATATCGCCGCCTGGTTTTGCAGAGCAACGCGCGCCTCATTCTGCTGCCAGAAACCGCGCTGCCGGTGCTGCGCCGCGACGTCCCGCCGGATCTGGTTGATCAGCTGCGTGCCCATGCGGAGCAGAATCGCGGCGATATCCTGTACGGCGTTTTTCAGCGCGACCACGGCAGCTATTACAACAGCGTGTTTTCGCTGGGTGCCGACCCGGAGCAGCATTACCGCAAACACCACCTGGTGGTGTTTGGCGAATTCATTCCGCTCAGGCCGCTGCTCGGCTGGTTCATTAACGACGTGCTCGATATTCCGATGGGCGATCTGGCGCGCGGTGAGAGGCTGCAGGCGCCGCTTGATGTTGCCGGACAGCGAGTCGGGGCCGATATCTGCTATGAAGACGTGTTCGGCGAGGAAATCATTCTGTCGCTGCCGCAGGCCACGCTGCTGGCCAACTTCACCAACGATGCGTGGTACGGACATTCGTATGCGGCCGCACAGCACGACCAGATGTCGCAAATGCGCGCGATTGAAAGCGGCCGGATGATGCTGCGCGTGACCAATACCGGCGTGACGTCGATCATAGCCGCAGACGGCAGGATATTGCAGCAATTGCCGCAGCATCAGGAAGGAGTGCTGCTCGGCAACGCGCAAGGCTACCAGGGTGCCACGCCCTATGTGCGCTGGGGCAACGCGGCGGTATGGCTGCTGATCATGCTGATGCTGGCGGGTGCGTGGCTGGTGGAAAAACGGAGCGCTATTTCGCCCAGGAATCCTTTAGCGTGACGGTGCGGTTGAAAACCGGTTTTCCGGGAAGATGATCGCGGCGATCGGCACAGAAATAGCCCAGCCGCTCGAACTGGTAGCGGGTTTCCGGCGCGGCATCCTTCACGCAACTTTCCACCCAGCCCTGCGCGATCGTCAGTGACTCAGGGTTCAGGTAGGTGCAGAAGTCGACATCCTTGTCCGCATCCGGTTCGGGCACGGTAAACAGCCGGTCGTACAGGCGGAACTCCGCCGCCAGCGCATGCGCACGGGACAGCCAGTGGATCACGCCCTTTACCTTGCGCCCGGCCGGATTTTTGCCCAGTGTGTCCGGGTCGATCGAGCAGCGCAATTCGACGACGTTGCCGGCAGCATCCCTGACCGCTTCATCGCAGCGCATCACGTAGGAATAGCGCAGCCGAACTTCGCCGCCCACGGTAAGGCGCTGCCAGCCGGGCGGCGGCGCAACACTGAAGTCGTCCGCTTCTATCCAGATTTCCCTGCCGAACGGCACGATCCTTGAACCGAACTCCGGGTGCTGCGGATGGAAGCCCGCTTCCCTTGATTCGGTCTGTCCGTCGACAAAATTCGTGATCACCACTTTCAGCGGCCTGACCACCGCCATCACACGCGCGGCCCGGCTTTCAAGATCATCTCGGATGGCCGATTCAAGTACCGCCATATCAACGGTGTTGTTGCTCTTGGAGATGCCGATCAGCCTCGCGAATTCGCGTATTCCTTCCGGGGTGTAGCCGCGGCGGCGCATCCCGATGATGGTGGGCATGCGCGGATCGTCCCAGCCCGACACGCGTCCCTCGGTGACCAGCTGCAGCAGCTTGCGTTTGCTGGTGATGGTGTAGTGCAGTTCCAGCCGCGAAAATTCGTACTGGCGCGGATGGCAAGGCACGGAAATGTTGTCCAGCACCCAGTCGTAGAGCGGGCGGTGGTCCTCGAACTCGAGGGTGCACAGCGAGTGGGTGATGCCTTCCAGCGCATCGGAAATGCAGTGCGTGTAATCGTACATCGGATAGATGCACCACTTGTCGCCGGTGCGAAGGTGGTGGGCGCGGCGGATGCGGTAGATCACCGGGTCGCGCAGGTTGATGTTGCCGCTGGACATGTCGATTCTGGTGCGCAGCACACGGCTGCCGTCGGCAAACTCACCCGCGCGCATGCGCGCGAACAGGTCAAGATTTTCCTTCACCGTGCGATCGCGGTAGGGGCTGTTCCTGCCGGCCTCCGTCAGCGTGCCGCGATATTCGCGCATCTGCTCGGGGGTCAGGTCGTCCACATAGGCAAGTCCCTTGTTGATCAGCTCCACCGCGAATTCGTAAAGCGCTTCGAAATAGTCGGACGCCCAGCGCACTTTGCCGTTCCACTCGAAGCCCAGCCAGTGCACGTCGTCCTGTATCGACAGCGCGTACTCCTCGTTTTCCTTTTCCGGATTGGTATCGTCGAAACGCAGGTTGCATTTTCCCTGGTAATCCACGGCCAGGCCGAAGTTCAGGCAGATCGATTTTGCATGACCGACATGCAGATATCCGTTCGGCTCGGGCGGGAAGCGGGTCACGATGCTGCTATGCTTCCCGCTGGCCAGGTCGGCATCGATGATCGAACGGATGAAATTGGAAGTGGCGGGTTGTGGCGTGCTGCTCATATGGGGATATTCTTGGTTTGTATCAATCAGCGATCTGTGCGGTGGATTCTACCCGAAATCAGGTGCAACCCGAGAGGGGGATTAACTGTGAAAAGGTCACGCATATTTGATAGAATCGGCTCCGATCCAGCCAGCTCCGCGGCCCTGGGAAATTCTTCGCGGACTTGCGGCATACCATCCGGAACCGAATCACTATGAATATTGCCAAGCATTTCCTTCGCAATTTCGCGCTGATTGCCAGCGCGATTCTGTTATGTGCCGTCCAGATTGCGCACGCCGATGAATATGTTGATGCCAGCTTGCTGTACAAGAAAGGCCAGAGCAATCAGGCGCTGGAAAAGGTCAACAAATATCTCGCCGCCAGACCGAAAGATGCACAGGCGCGATTTCTGAAGGGGCTGATCCTGACCGAACAGGGCAAGACAGCCGATGCAATGAAGATATTCTCGGACCTGACGGCAGACTATCCGGACCTGCCCGAACCCTACAACAACCTCGCTGTGCTGTATGCCAGCCAGGGCAAATACGACAAGGCCAAACAGTTGCTGGAAAAAGCGATCAGCACCCACCCCAGCTACGCGACCGCGCACGAGAATCTCGGCGACATCTATGCGAAGCTGGCCAGCCAGGCATATGATCGCGCGCTGCAACTGGATAACAAAAACACTGCGACGCAAACCAAGCTGGCAATGATCCAGAACCTGTTTGCCGCCGATGCAGGCAATAATGTCAACGTTGCATCCGCCGCCGCTTTCCAGGGAAAGTCCGCTGCCGCCAAAGCCGAACCGGCCGCCGCACCGCCAAAAACAGCCCCTGAAACAGCAACACTCGCAAAAGCAGCACCGGCATTATCCACGCCGGCGATCGCGGAAACCCCTATCAAGGCCGTTGCCGCAACTCCCGCTAAGGCCGCTGCAAGGAAGGACAGCAGCGCCGAGGTTACAAGCACCGTGACGTCCTGGGCGAAAGCGTGGTCGTCGCAGGATGCGAATCAGTACCTGTCGTTTTATGCGAATGATTTCAGGACGCCAGGCGGTGAAACACGGGCAGCCTGGGAGGCGGTACGCAGGGAGCGCCTCGGCGCTCCCAAGTACATCGATGTCGGCATACGCATCAGGAGTATTGCGTTCAAAGACAGCCAGCATGCCACGGTGAAATTCCACCAGTCCTATCGTGCCAGCAACTTCAAAGCCTCCGGTAACAAAACCCTGCTGATGGTGAATTCCGGCGGCAAGTGGCTGATCCAGGAAGAGCGCAGCAGGTAACCATGTTCAAACGGGCATGGTTATTGTTGTTGCTGTGCAGCTGGCTTCCGGCCACGGCAAAGGCCGGGCCGGTAGTGCCGAGCCCTGAAATCCAGCTGGTGAAAAGCCTGCAGGCCATCAATCACAACCATCTCGATATTGCGCTGAACGAAGTCGACAGCCTGCTGCGCGTCAATCCGAACTTCAGGCTCGCTCAGCTGGTCAAGGGCGATCTGCTGATGGCCCATGCGGGGGTGATCAACAGTTTTGGCAGCGTGGCAAATGCGCCCCACGATAAAATCAACGACCTGCGCGACGAAGCGCGGGTGCGCCTGCAGCGCGTGTTGTCCCAGTCGGACAGCAAACTCAGGCCACGCTTCCTGTGGCAGCTGGATCCGCGGCAGAAGTACGCGCTGGTGGTGGACACCAGCCGCTCAACGCTGTTTGTATACCAGAACGTGGAAGGTGAGCCGCGATATGTCACCGACTTCTACGTTACGATCGGCAAGCTGGGCGCCGATAAACTTGCTTCTGGCGATCAGCGCACCCCGATCGGCGTCTATTTCATCAAGGCCGAATTGTCCAAGAAGGAGCTTGCCGATATCTACGGCGATGCAGCCTACCCGATCAATTATCCGAACGAATGGGACCGCCGGAACAAGCGCACCGGCAGCGGCATCTGGCTGCATGGCACGCCCAGCAGCACTTACAGCCGGCCGCCGCGCGCGAGCAACGGCTGTGTGGTGCTGGCGAATGCCGATCTTGAAAAACTGGCGCCTTATCTGCAGGTGGGCGTCACGCCCGTGATCATCGCCAACCGGATGGACTGGGCCGGCGAACAGGACCAATCGGAACGCGCCAGCCTGATGCTGGCAGTCGAACAGTGGCGCAAGGACTGGGCCAGCCTGGATACCGATGCCTACCTGAGGCATTACGCGCGGGACTTTTCGAGCAACGAAATGGATTATCGTGCATGGGCGAAACAGAAAAGACTGGTTAACAGCGCCAAATCCTGGATCAAGGTGGACATCTCGGATGTCAGCATGTTCGTCTACCCCGATCAGCCCGATATGGTGGTCGTAGATTTCGACCAGGATTACCGAAGCAACAACCTGTCCAACCGGATGAAGAAACGCCAATACTGGATCAAGCAGGACAACGGCTGGAAAATAATCTACGAAGGAGCCGCATGACATGAAACATCTGATCACCGCATTGTTCACGCTGCTTTTCTGCTGCGCGATGCAATCTTCCTATTCTTCAACCCAAAGCACCAATCCAATAAAGGGCAATAAAACCATGGTAAAACTGCACACCAGCAAAGGCGTCATCACACTGCAACTCGACGCCGAAAAGGCCCCGGTTACCGTCAAGAACTTCCTCGAATATGTGAACAGCGGTTTTTACAGCGGCACCATTTTCCACCGCGTGATCGGCAATTTCATGATCCAGGGCGGCGGCTTCGAGCCGGGCATGAAACAGAAGAAAACCAATCCGCCGATCAAGAACGAAGCCGCAAACGGCCTGAAGAACGACAAGTACACGATCGCGATGGCGCGTACCGGCGACCCGAATTCGGCAACCGCGCAGTTCTTCATCAACGTCAAGGACAATGACTTCCTGAATTACCCCGGGCAGGATGGCTGGGGCTATTGCGTGTTCGGCAAGGTAGTGGAAGGCCAGGAAGTCGTGGACGCGATACGCAACGTGAAAACCGGAAACCGCTCCGGCTTCCAGGACGTGCCGCTGGAAGATGTGATCATCACCAGCGCGGAAGTCGTAAAATAACGCACGCGCTGATCCTGCCGGTTGGCCTGCCGGACTGTGCGGCAGGCTGCCCGAACCCCGCGTATGTGCCGGACCGGAGGCGATAAATGTCCCATACCCTGTTCATATCCGACCTGCACCTGAGCACCGATCATCCGCATGCCATTGAGGAATTCCAGCGCTTCATCGCTTTGGCTGCGCCGCAGGCAGAGGCGCTGTATATCCTCGGCGACCTGTTCGAATACTGGGCGGGCGACGACGACCTGGACGATCCTTTTCATGCCCGGGTGATTGCCGCATTGCACGGGCTTGCACGGCAGGGCGTCCGGGTGTTCCTGATGCATGGCAACCGTGACCTGTTGATGGGCGATGTGCTCGCACAGGCCTGCGGCGCAAGGCTGCTGCCGGACCCCACCCTGCTTGACCTGTATGGCACGCCGACGCTGATCAGCCACGGTGATGCACTGTGCATCGACGATGTCGAATACCAGCAATTCCGCGCGCAGGTCCATGACGCGAAGTTCCAGAAAAACTTCCTTGCACAGCCACTCGCGGAACGCAAAGCCTATATCGAAATGCTGCGCCGGCAAAGCACTGCGGCGAAACAGAAAAAGGACGCCGCGATCATGGATGTGAACGCCGATGCAGTCGCAGCACTGCTGCGCGAATACCGCTATCCCCGGCTGATACACGGCCATACCCACCGCCCCGATCGCCATCAGCACAGCGTGGATGGCCACGTCTGCGAGCGCTGGGTGCTGAGCGACTGGGACAGGAAGGTTACTGCATTGCGCTGCGACGCGCAGGGCTGCCGGGTGCTGGAATTCTGAACGCTGCCGTCAGCTTCCGCCAGCGCACAGCTTCGCGCACGGAATGCCGTCGCGTTGCGGATTAAGCGCCTTTACACCGCAGACGTTAAGGTAATAAAACGCTTCATCGCAGGAAATCATCTGTGTGCAACGGCGCTTGGTGCCGCAGGTGTAATCACCGGGTGAGAGTACCGTTGATGCATCCTTGTGTTCTGTATGCTGCTTGCGCCAAATCCAGGGCGGAGTGGGATTGTTCTGGGACCACAAGCCGCGCCCGGTCTGGCGCGCTTCCTGCTGCAGTGCAATGTAGCGGCGGTCGCTGTGATAGTGCGAATATTCCCATGCCATGCCGCGCCTTACCATTTCCTCGTTGACCCTGAGACCGTCCACTTCCAGCTGTGCGACCGTGCGCCCATACTTGTCCACCGCTTGTGTGCGTACGCGTACCTGTCTGTGCCATACCATTTGTCTCAGCGAGCTGGTGGATGCTGCTCCGTAGTCCTGATCCTTCTCCGGCGCGTCGATTTCGGCCAGCCTGATCTTCATCAATCCGCCCGCGTGTTGTCCGGCGGCTTTATGCACAACCAGCACGGTATCGCCGTCCAGCACGACGACGACTTTGGCCGAGAATTCCGTTTCAGATTCCGTGGCAGCGTACGCCGCTCCGTTCAAACACAGCAGCACAGCGCAAACCAGTGCTGTGCCGGCGAGGTTCATATCAGCGCGCTCTTGAGCAGGGCGAGGCACATCAGGGTATAACCGGCAGCAAGCAGATCGTCGAACATCACGCCCAGCCCGCCATGCCAGTTGCTGTCGAAATAGCGTATCGGTGGCGGTTTGACGATATCGAAGATGCGGAACAGCACGAAAGCCAGCAGGGACCAGTACCAGCCGTGAGGCGTAAAGAAAAGCACCAGCATGAAGGATACGATCTCGTCCCAAACGATGCCGCCATAATCCGGAACACCCAAAGCCTTGCCGGTGATGTCGCAGACCCACACCCCGAGCGCGAAGGCCAGTACCAGCACCAGCATGAAGGACAGGTCAGACAGCAGAGGCGCCAGCAGCCAGTACAGCGGGAATGCGACCAGGGTACCGAATGTGCCCGGTGCGATTTTGGCCAGGCCGCTGCCGAAGCCGAACGATATCAGGTGCGCGGGATGGCTGAGGAGCAGCCGCCAGCCCGGATCGATCCACCCAGGTCCAACCCGGGTATCATCTGAAATGTTCATAGCCGCCGCTTCCAGGTTCAATTAGATTTCCGGCTGCATCGTGCACGATGCAGCCGCTGCCCGCAACAATTTTTCCGATGCAGCTAAGACGCAACGAAAGCCGTGTGCCGATGGCCGCGATTTCGTCATGGCGTGCGGCCGGCGCGGTAAAGCACAGTTCGTAATCATCCCCGCCCGACAGGATGCACTGCATGCCGGACAGCGTTGCCGCATGCGACTGCATTGCGGTTGAAGCCGGTAGCGACGCTAAGTCAATTTGCGCGCCGACGTTCGAAGCATCGAGCATATGACCGAGATCGGCGAGCAGGCCGTCGGAAATATCGATCGCGCTGTTCGCGATGCCCCGCAATGCAAGGCCCAGCGCAATGCGTGGCTGCGGCCGGTGCAGGACCTGCGCGCTGGCCGCGAATTCGGATTCGGACAGCAGTAAGCGGCCTTGCATGTGTGCCAGCGCCAGCGCGGCATCGCCCAGCGTTCCGGATACCCAGATATCGTCGCCGGGCTGAGCGCCGCTGCGCCGCAACGCCTGTTGTGCCGGCACCTCGCCGAATATCGTCACGCACAGGTTGAGCGGCCCGCGCGTGGTGTCGCCGCCGACCAGATTCACGCCGTGCTGTTGCGCGAGCGCGAAGAACCCCGCGCTGAATTTTTCCAGCCATGGTTCATCGGCTTTCGGCAGCGCGATTGCCAGCACCGCCCAGCGCGGCGTCGCACCCATCGCCGCGATATCGGATAAATTTACCGCGAGCGTCTTGTGGCCGAGCAGGAACGGATCGGCGTCGGGAAGGAAGTGAGTACCGCTGACCAGCATGTCGCTCGATACTGCGAGCACATTGCCTGCGCTCACCTGCAGCAGCGCGGCGTCATCGCCGACGCCAAGCAGCGCGTTCGGGGCGGGGCGGGTGAAATATTTGCGGATCAGGTCGAATTCGTTCATGCGGAGATTTCCGCTTCAGGATGCGCGGCCCGAAAATTCCGGTGCCCGCAGCTGCGGCGCGAGCTTGTCGAGTACACCATTGACGAATTTGTGGCCGTCGGTGCCGCCGAAGGTCTTGGCGAGTTCGACAGCCTCGTTGATGATGACTTTGTAGGGCACTTCAGGGTGCCGGGACAATTCATAGCTGCCCAGCAACAGCACCGCGAATTCCACAGGGCTGATCTCGTCGATCGGACGGTCCAGATGCGGGACGAGCAGCGTCTCGAGATCGGCATGCTGCTTCAGCGCGCCGCGCAACAAATCGGAAAACAGTTCCTTGTCGTAGCGGCCGAGATTCTTTTCCGCATGGATCTGCTTCTCGATTTGCGCTTCGTCACCCGCGGTGATGCGCCATTGATAAATGCCCTGCAGCGCGAGTTCGCGGGCGCGATGGCGCGGGCTCTTGTTCGGGGACTTCCGGATTTCCGCGGTTGCCAGCTTGCCGGCACCCGTTTCACTGCTGCTCATTCGAGTCCCCGCAGCAGGTTGGCCATTTCGATCGCGACCAATGCGGCTTCGCTGCCCTTCACGTCCATCCGTGCGATCGCCTGTTCGTCGGTATCGGTGGTCAGGATCGCATTTGCGACCGGGACGCCGCAGGCCAGCTGTACTTCGTTCACGCAACGCGCCGATTCGGTGGATACCACTTCAAAATGAAAGGTGTCGCCGCGTATCACCGCGCCCAGCGCAAT
The DNA here is from genome assembly GCA_022340615.1 of Gallionella sp. Taxonomy (GTDB): domain Bacteria; phylum Pseudomonadota; class Gammaproteobacteria; order Burkholderiales; family Gallionellaceae; genus Gallionella. Next base: position 9,467 of record JAJDNO010000074.1, read on the forward strand.
CAATGCGTCAAACTTTTCGCTTTCCGCCATCTGCAGCAGCACCAGCGCGATTTCCAGTGCGCCGGGCACGGTCGCGAGCGTGATGTCGTCCTCGCGCACGCCCTGCTGGACCAGACGGGCGCGGCAGGCACCCAGCAGGCCTTCGCATACTTCGGTGTTGAAACGGCTCTGCACGATACCGATGCGCAGACCAGCGCCATCCAGGTTCTTTTCCAGTTCTTTCATGAATATCTGTCCTTTATGCGGTTATATCACTGTGTTCGGCATAACCGACCACCTCCAGCCCGAATCCGGTCATGCTCGGCATCTTGTGCGGGGTGGCCAGCAGGCGCATCCTGCCGACATTGAGATCGCGCAAAATCTGCGCACCGATGCCGTAGCTGCGCGGGTCCCACTGCGCAGTATGCGGCGTATCCAGCGTCGCGCGAGCGCGCAGATCGTTTGGCGTTTCGCCGCGGTGCAGCATCACCAGCACGCCGGCGGGCGCCTGCGCAATTTTCTGCATCGCACGATTCACGCTGATCGAATGCGCATGGTCTGTCTGTTCAAGGAAATCCATAACCGAAAGCGGTTCGTGCACGCGCACCAGCGTCTCGGCATCGCGGCTTATGCTGCCTTTCACCAGCGCCAGATGGGTTCGCTGCGTGGTCTTGTCCACATAGGTCGCGAGCTCGAATTCGCCGTAGGCCGTCTGCACCTTGCGCAGCGCCACGCGCTCGACCAGCTTCTCGTGCTGGCTGCGATGCTCGATCAGATCGGCGATCGTGCCTATCTTGAGCCCGTGCTGTCTGGCGTATGCAATCAGATCCGGCAGACGCGCCATCTCGCCATCGTCCTTCAGTATCTCGCAGATCACGGCAGCCGGTGTCAGCCCGGCCAGCTGTGCCAGGTCGCACCCAGCTTCGGTATGGCCGGCGCGCACCAGCACGCCGCCGTTCTGCGCGCGCAGCGGGAAAATATGGCCGGGCTGCACGATGTCCGAGGGCATGGCATCTTTTGCGGCGGCAGCCAGGATCGTGCGTGAGCGATCGGCCGCCGAGATACCGGTGGTCACCCCGCTCGCGGCTTCGATCGACAGCGTGAAATTGGTCGCCAGCGGCAAGCCGTTTTCGCGGACCATCAACGGCAGATTGAGCTGTTTGCAGTGGTCTTCGGTCAGCGTCAGGCAGATCAGCCCGCGGCCGTGCTTGGCCATGAAGTTGATCTTGTCAGGCGTCGTGAATTCGGCGGCGAATACCAGGTCGCCTTCGTTTTCGCGGTCTTCTTCGTCGACCAGAACCACCATACGCCCGGTGCGAATTTCGGCGATGATGTCCTGTATCGGTGAAATATCTGTCATGCTTTTCCTCAAAAATTGTCGGGCTTGCGCGGTAGGTTCACTATGCGCGGCTCCAGGGCTTATGATTCTACCATCTCGGCATTCGCGGCCGCTGGTCTAAACATGCATGGGAGCAGGCGAAATGGCACAGCAAGCACCCGCATCCGGCAACTGGTCCGCCAGGGTAACGCGCGAAAGTTCCGCGCTCGACCTGGAAACAGGCGTGTTCACGTGGCAGGACCCGCTGAAGATCGCACAATCGCTGAAGCGGTCGGCGGACGCGAGCACGCGCCGCAAATCGCCGCCGTTCCGCTCCGCGATGTCGATGCTGGTGTTCTACATCAACCGCGCCGGCAAAAACCTCGATGAAAACCAGCGGCGCATACTCGAACAGGCCAAGGCTGAACTGCGCACTTTGTACCGCAAGGACTGAAGCCGTCTGCTGCAGGCTAAGGATTGATAGAGATCAGTTCACTGCCAGGCACGGATTCAGTGCTGCGGAGCCGACAGCATGCGCTCCACATAGCGCGCGATCAGGTCGACTTCGAGGTTGACCAGGCTGCCCTCTTTCAGTATTTTCAGGTTGGTCATCGCCAGCGTGTGCGGAATCAGGTTGAGGCTGAACTCGCAGGCGCCTGATGGATCATCATGCACCTGATTGACGGTCAGGCTGACGCCGTTGATCGTGATCGAACCCTTGGTTGCGATGTATTTTGCCAATGCCTGCGGCGCGCGTATGTCCAGTTTCCAGCTTTCGCCCAGGTCGGAAAATCCGGTCACTTCGCCGACGCCGTCGACATGTCCGCTGACCAGGTGGCCGCCCAGCCTGTCGGCAAGGCGCAATGCCTTTTCCAGATTGACCGGCGCGCCGATCGCTTCCAGCCCTTCGGTGCAATTCAGGGTTTCGCGCGAAACATCGACGATAAAACGGTCGGTGGTATGTTCGATCACGGTCAGGCATACGCCGTTCACCGCGATGCTGTCGCCGGTATGCACGTCGTCCAGATCCAGCGCGCTGGTTGCGATTACCAGCCGCAATCCGCCGTCGCGGTCGGTCGATTCGGTGATGCTGCCTATATCTGCAATGATCCCGCTAAACATGTTCCACCTTTACCGTGATGCGCAAATCGTTGCCGACTTGCCGCACATCCTGCCATTTCAGTTCGATGCGCTGATCCAGCGCGGTCAGTTCGCCGAGCTGCGCCATCCCGCGGGCACTGTCGCCCAGCAGTTGCGGCGCAACATACAGCAGCAATTCATCCACCAGCCCCGCGCGCAACATTGCGCCGTTCAGTGTTCTGCCCGCCTCCAGCAGCACTTCGTTGCAGCCGCGCTGTGCAAGATCGCGCAGCATTGCCGGCAGGTCGACCTGGTTCCTTTCGTCCGCCAGCATGTGTACCGTAGCACCTGCCTTTTCCAGCGACGCAATTTTTTCCGGGTCGCGCTGCGCAGCGTAAATCAGCACGTTGCCTTCTTCAAGCATGCGCGCGGTTGCAGGCATGCGCAGTCTGCTGTCCAGTACCACGCGCAACGGCTGCCGTTCGGTTCCGATATCGCGCACATTCAAGCGCGCATCGTCCGCCAGCACGGTGCCGATACCGGTCAGCACCGCACAGGAGCGCGCGCGCCAGTGCTGCACATCCTGCCTTGCCGCAGCGCCGGTGATCCACTTGCTGGCGCCGTTCGCGAGCGCTGTACGGCCGTCCAGGCTGATCGCGATCTTGCTGCGCAGCCAGGGCGTGCCGCGCGACATGCGCGCGAAGAATCCCCGATTCAGTTCAGTTGCGCCGGCTTCCATCAGACCGATGTCGACCGCGATGCCGGCGGCACGCAACTTCGCGATGCCGGCGCCGGCAACCGCCGGATTCGGATCCTGAACCGCCACGACCACGCGCGCGATGCCGGCCGCAATCAGCGCATCGGCGCAGGGCGGCGTCCTGCCGTGATGGCTGCACGGCTCAAGGGTTACGTAAGCAGTTGCATTGCGCGCCGCATCACCCGCCTCGCGCAGCGCAAGGACTTCGGCATGAGGCTCCCCGGCGCGCCGATGCCAGCCGCTGCCAACGCACTGCCCATCCGCAACCAGCACACAGCCGACCCGCGGATTGGGGCTGGTTCCGTACAGCCCCAGTTCGGCCAGCCTCAGTGCCTGCGCCATCCAGCGGCTGTCCATCGAGCGGTCATCCGGCGCAGCGGGCACTTCAGGTCTTCTTCCTGGCGGCTTTGCTGGCGGCCTTGCGCGCCGGCGATTTGCGCACCGCTTCGACGGCTTCGGTAAAATCCCCGACATCCTGGAAGCTCTTGTACACCGACGCGAATCGAATATAGGCAACCTTGTCTAGCTTGAGCAATTCCTTCATCACCATTTCGCCGACCTGGCGAGAGCCGATCTCGCGTTCTCCAAGTGCGTGCAGTTTCTGAGTGACATTGTCGATCGCTGCATCGACGAGTTCGGCGGAGACGGGGCGCTTGTGCAATGCGCGCTTGAAACTGGTGCGCAACTTTTCCTCGTCGAATTCGCTGCGCATCCCGTTCTGCTTGACGATTTGCGGCATGCGCAATTCGATCATCTCGTAGGTGGTGAAGCGCTTGTCGCAGCTCAGGCAGCGGCGGCGGCGGCGTATGCTGTCCCCGTCCTCGCTTTCGCGGGTATCAACGACCTGGGTGCGGTCTCCCTTGCAGAAAGGACATTTCATGACGAACAGCTGAAAGTTGAATGGCTAAAGGAGCAAGATAAAGGCAGTACCGGTGCTGCGAAAAAGCTGAACGACAAATTGTGTCTTGCGGCTGACAACTTATGCTCCGTACACCGGAAACTGCGTGGTCAGCTTTTTGACTTCGCCGATCACGCGGTTGATCACAGCATCGTCGCTGGGCGCATCCAGCACGTCGGCGATCAGGTGTGCCAGTTTTTCTGCTTCCAGTTCCCTGAAACCGCGCGTGGTCATCGCCGGACTCCCGATGCGGATACCGCTGGTCACGAACGGCTTTTGCGGATCGTTGGGAATTGCGTTCTTGTTCACGGTGATATGCGCGCGTCCAAGCGCCGCTTCGGCTTCCTTGCCGGTGATCTGCTTTGACTGCAGGTCGACCAGGAAAACATGGCTGTCGGTGCGCCCGGATACGATGCGCAGGCCGCGCTCCTGCAGAACCTTGCCCATCACACGCGCATTTTCGACCACCTGGGTCTGGTAAACCTTGAATTCCTTGCTGGCCGCTTCCTTGAAGGCCACCGCCTTGGCTGCGATCACGTGCATCAGCGGGCCGCCCTGCAGCGCGGGGAATATTGCCGAGTTCAGCGCCTTTTCGTGCTCGGCATTCGCAAGGATCAGCCCGCCGCGCGGGCCGCGCAGGGTCTTGTGGGTGGTGGTCGTGACAAAATCCGCGATGCCGACCGGATTCGGGTAAATTCCCGCGGCGACCAGGCCGGCGTAATGCGCCATGTCGACGAACAGATACGCACCCACGCTGTCGGCGATCGCGCGGAAACGCTTCCAGTCGATCACCAGCGAGTACGCAGATGCGCCTGCGACGATCATCCTGGGCTTGTGTTCCGTCGCCAGTGCCTGCACCTGGTCGTAGTCTATTCCTTCGCCGGCATTCAGGCCGTACTGGACCGCGTGATAGAGCTTGCCGCTGATGTTTACCGCCGCACCGTGGGTCAGGTGGCCGCCATGCGCGAGCGACATGCCAAGGATGGTGTCGCCCGGTTTGAGCACCGACAGATACACCGCCTGGTTTGCCTGCGATCCTGAGTGGGGCTGGACATTCGCGTATTCCGCGCCGAACAGTGCCTTGGCGCGATCGATCGCCAGCTGTTCCACCACGTCCACATATTCGCAGCCGCCGTAGTAGCGCTTGCCGGGATAGCCTTCTGCATACTTGTTGGTGAGTTTGCTGCCTTGCGCTTCCATCACCGCAGGGCTGGTGTAGTTTTCCGACGCGATTAGCTCGATGTGATCCTCCTGACGGCGGTTCTCATTCTGTATGGCAGCCCACAACTCGGAGTCGGTATGGGCAAGGGTGTTTTTGCTGGAGAACATGGCGCGATTCCTGAATTGTGAAAACGGGAAAGAGGCACGAATTCTACCATGTTGCGCATGGAAACACGTCCAGACCGGGTGGCAGACCGCCCCTCGACTGATTCCGGACCGTGCTTCTTGGTTACGACAATTTTGCGTTTCCAGCGCATATCTGACGCGAATGTTTGCGGCAATTGGAATCGATTCAAATTGTGCGGCCAGGCGCGTAGGGCTACAATGGCCGCATGCCCGATTTCAATCTGACCCATCACTTTCTGATTGCCATGCCCGCCATGCAGGAAGGCGTTTTTGCCGGCACGCTGACCTACATCTGCGAGCACAACGAGAACGGGGCGCTCGGAATCGTGATCAACCGTCCGATCAGTCTCACGATGGGGGAGATGTTCGACCAGGTCAACATCGCGCTGGAGCAGCCTGATCTCGCCAAGATGCCGGTATATTTCGGCGGGCCTGTGCAAACCGAACGCGGGTTTGTGCTGCACGACACCCCTTCAAACTGGGAATCGACCCTGTGCATCAACGACAAGCTGGCGCTGACGACTTCCAAGGATATCCTCGAGGCGATGGGCAAGGGGCGTGGTCCGCGCAACGTGATCGTAACGCTGGGCTATGCGGGCTGGGATCAGGGGCAGCTGGAGCACGAGATTACCGAGAACATCTGGCTGACCGTGCCGGCTTCCGAGCACATCATGTTCGATTTGCCGGCCGAGGAACGCCTGCCGGCGGCGATGGCGCTGCTCGGGGTTGACTATTCGTCCCTTGTAGAAGATGCCGGGCATGCCTGACCCGAAGTCCGGCGGCATCGCCATGCGCTGTTGTGCTCACACAATCCTGCTTGCATATATAGGATATGCGGCGCTGCGATTATGTTCGCACGCCTAGCCTGGCAACGCTGTCGAACTTCGGGAGCTGCTCTGTGAATGTGACAGAGCCAGCGGGGACTTTGCTGGCATTCGATTTCGGCACCCGGCGCATCGGTATCGCCGTCGGCAACACCCTGTTGCGCCGTGCCCATCCGCTGGCCACCATCGCCGACGAAAAGAACGATGTGCGGTTTGCGGCAATCGCTGCACTGGTGCAGGAATGGCAGCCCGGCGCGCTGGTGGTGGGACTGCCGAGCAATGCAGACGGCACGCCGCACGAGATGACCGCGCTGTGCCGCCGCTTTGCCAACCGCCTCAAGGGGCGGTTTAATTTGCCGACGATACTGCTGGATGAGCGATATACTTCGCTTGCGGCGAGCGCGCAGCTGGACGAGGAGGGCATACACGGGATGAAGCAGAAATCGCTGATCGACCAATATGCGGCACAGCAGATATTGCAGGCCTATTTTGATGAACCCGCAGCAGGAATACTGGCATGAACAATCCTCAACTGAACAAGAACGGCGAACTCCAGCACCTGCTGTCCACCGAGGGGTTGCCGGCGGACATTCTCCGCGCGATTCTCGACAAAGCCACTACCTTCGTCGATTTCAGCGACGGGTTCGAGATCAGGAATGCGCCGCTGTTGAAGGGCAAATCGGTGTTCAACGTGTTCTTCGAGAACAGCACCCGCACCCGCACCACTTTCGAAATCGCTGCCAAACGGCTGTCGGCGGATGTGGTTAACCTGAACATCGGTTCTTCCTCCACCAGCAAGGGCGAAACCCTGCTGGATACCGTGGATAACCTGTGCGCGATGCATGCCGACATGTTCGTGGTGCGCCACTCGCAAAGCGGTGCTGCGCATATCATCGCACGCCATGTTGCGCCGGAAATACATGTGATCAATGCCGGCGACGGGCGGCACGCCCATCCTACGCAGGCGCTGCTGGACATGTTCACGGTCCGCCACTACAAGAAGGAATTTCACAATCTGCGCGTCGCGATCGTCGGCGACGTGCTGCACTCGCGCGTGGCAAGATCGCAGATCCATGCGCTGACTACGCTGGGCGTGCCCGAAGTGCGTGTGATCGCGCCGAAGACGCTGCTGCCGACCATGGTCGAAAATCTCGGCGTGCGGGTTTTCCACGACATGAACGAGGGGCTGAAGGACGTCGACGTGGTCATGATGCTGCGCCTGCAGAACGAGCGCATGCAGGGTGCCGCGCTGCCTTCCGCGCAGGAATACTTCAAATACTACGGCCTGACCGAAGAGAAGCTGGCGCACGCCCGACCCGATGCGATCGTGATGCATCCCGGCCCGATGAACCGCGGCATCGAGATTGATTCCAGCGTGGCAGACGGGAAACATTCGGTGATCCTGCCTCAGGTGACCTTCGGCATTGCGGTGAGGATGGCGGTGATGAGTATGCTGGCGGGGGCGAAAGCATGAATATTGAGATTACAAACGGCCGTCTGATCGACCCGAAGAACAGCATCGACGCTCGGCAGAATGTGTACATTGTTGACCGGCGCATCGCCGCGATCGGTGCATCCCCTCCGGGTTTTGTTGCCGATCAGACGATCGATGCCGGCGGACTGGTCGTGATGCCGGGGCTGATGGATGTCGCGGCGCGTCTGCGCGAGCCCGGATACGAGTACAAGGCGACGCTGGAATCGGAGATGAACGCTGCTGTCGCGGGCGGGATCACCAGCCTGGCCTGCCCGCCGGATACCGATCCGCCGCTCGATGAACCGGGTCTGGTGGAGATGCTGAAACGACGCGCACGGGCGCTGAACCAGGCGCGTCTGTTTCCGGTCGGCGCGCTGACCTACGGATTGAAGGGCGCGGAACTGACCGAAATGAACGAACTGACCGAGGCCGGATGCAAGGCGTTCAGTCAGGCGGATGCGGCCCTGACCGATACCCGCGTGCTGCTGCGTGCGATGCAATACGCGGCGACGTTCGGCTACCGGGTCTGGCTGCGCCCGCAAGACAGCTACCTTGCCAAGAATGGCGTCGCGCATGACGGAGAAGTCGCAACCCGTCTCGGCCTGCCATCCATTCCGGTGATTGCGGAAACCATTGCACTGGCCACCGCGCTGCAACTCGCGCGCGAGACCGGCGCGATCTTGCATATCTGCCGTGTATCCAGCGCTGCAGCTGTGGAGATGATACGTTTGGCAAAACAGGAAGGGCTCAAGGTAAGCTGCGATGTGTCGATGAATCATGTGCACCTGACCGAAATGGACATTGGGTATTTCGACGCGAATTGCCGACTGGCGCCGCCGCTGCGAAGTGCGGCAGACAGGGCGGCGCTGCGTGCCGGGCTGCTCGATGGCACGATAGATGCGATCTGTTCCAACCATTCTCCGGTAGACGATGACGCCAAACAGCTGCCGTTTGCAGAAGCGGAGGCAGGTGCGACGGGACTGGAACTGCTGCTGCCGCTGGTGCTCAAATGGGCCGAGCAGGAAAAAGTCCCGCTGCTTGACGCGCTGGCGCACGTCACGATCAATCCCGCGCTGCTGCTCGGCCAGAAAATGGGCCATCTGTCGGTCGGTGCCCACGCGGATATCTGCATATTCGATGCGAATGCTGCATGGAAGGTCGCGCCCGCCGCACTGAGAAGCCAGGGCAAGAATACGCCGTTCAACGGCTACGAGATGCAGGGACGGGTGTGCTACACGCTGCTCGACGGACAGATCGTGTTTCAGCAATAATATTCGTCCCCAGCTGCAGATTTCAGTTTTTTCGGAATGATATGAACCCACTACTAGATTTTTCCGGTCTGCCGCGATTTGCGGAGATCAAACCCGAACACGTCGCACCCGCGATCGAACAACTGCTCGGGGAAAACCGCGCACTGGTCGGGCGTTTGCTCGAAGATGCGGCGCCCCCCACCTGGCAGAACTTCGTCGTGCCGATGGAAGACGCGAACGAGCGTCTGTCGCGCGCATGGGGGCCGGTCGGCCACCTGAACGCGGTGATGAACAGTCCCGAGTTGCGCGAGGTCTACAACGCGACACTGCCGAAGATCACCCAGTATTACGCCGAGCTCGGCCAGAACCTGGCACTGTTCAACAAGTTCAAGGCGTTGCACGGCAGCCCCGGATTCGCCGGATTGAGCGCGGCGCGCAAGAAGGTCATCGAGAACGAGCTGCGCGATTTCCGGCTCGGCGGCGCGGAACTGCCGGATGACAGGAAGGCGCGCTACCTGGAAATTCAGGAGCGCCTTTCCGAACTGTCGTCGCGGTTTTCCGACAACCTGCTCGATGCGACCAACGACTTCACGCTGGTCATCGAAAACAGCGAAGCGTTGGGCGGATTGCCGGATGATGTGCTGCAGGCAGCCGATGAGGCTGCCCGTGCCGCCGGGAAGCGCGGCTGGCTGTTCACGCTGAAAGCGCCTTCCTATATGCCGGTAATGCAGCTTGCCGACAACCGCGCATTGCGCGAGGACATGTACCGGGCCTACGCCACCCGGGCCAGCGAGTTTGGCAAGCCCGAATGGGACAACACCGTGCTGATGGACGAGATCGTCAAGCTGCGTGGCGAAGAAGCGCAACTGCTCGGCTTCGCCAGTTTTGGCGAGCTTTCGCTGGCGAGCAAGATGGCGGACTCCCCGCAGCAGGTGGTCGAATTCATGCGCGAACTGTCGCAGCGCGCGCGTCCGTTTGCCGAGAAGGATCTGGCCGAGCTGCGCGAATTCGCGCGCGCCGAACTTGGAATCGAAGATCTGCAATCATGGGATGTGGGCTATGCCAGCGAAAAGCTGCGCGAGCAACGCTATGCGTTCTCCGAACAGGAGGTGAAACAGTATTTCCCTGAAGACGCGGTGCTGCCGGGCATGTTCAGGCTGGTCGAGACGCTGTACGGTCTGCAGATTAAACAGGGTACCGCGCCGGTCTGGCATGACGACGTGCGCTTTTTTGATATCAGGAATGCGGGGCAACTGGTCGGCCAGTTCTATCTCGACCTGTATGCGCGCAACAACAAGCGCGGCGGGGCATGGATGGACGACGTGATCGCGCGCCGCCGCCTCGCAAAGGGCATCCAGACACCGGTCGCCTACCTGAACTGCAACTTCTCGCCGCCGGTCGGGGGCAAACCGGCGCTGTTCACCCACGACGACGTGATCACGCTGTTCCACGAGTTCGGCCACGGCCTGCACCACCTGCTCACCGAGGTCGAGGATCTGGGCGTGTCCGGCATCAACGGCGTTGAATGGGACGCGGTCGAACTGCCCAGCCAGTTCATGGAAAATTTCTGCTGGGAGTGGGGCGTGCTGAACGGGATGACCCGCCATGTGGACACCGGCGCCGCGCTGCCGCGCACGCTGTTCGACAAGATGCTGGCCGCGAAAAATTTCCAGAGCGGATTGCAGACACTGCGCCAGATCGAGTTTGCGCTGTTCGACATGCTGATGCACAGCAGCTTCGAACCGGGCGGCGGCAAGAGCATATTGCAGCTGCTTGACGAGGTGCGCGCCGAAGTGGCGGTGCTGATCCCGCCGGCATTTCACCGCTTCCCGCACAGCTTTGCGCATATCTTTTCCGGCGGCTATGCGGCCGGCTACTACAGCTACAAATGGGCTGAAGTGCTTTCTGCCGACGCGTACAGCCTGTTCGAGGAGAACGGCGTGCTGAATCCCGATGTCGGCGCGCGCTTCCGAGGCGAGATACTGGCGATGGGCGGCAGCCGCGGCGCGATGCAATCATTCACCGCATTCCGCGGCCGGGAGCCGAGCATCGAGGCTCTGCTTCGGCACAGCGGGCTGCTCGAAACTTCCTGAGGAGGCAAGATGAAGCGCGTCATGATGCTGCTGTTTTGCCTCGCTGCCTTGCCTGCACCGGTACCGGTGCAGGCGAGCGAGCTGTTTCGCTGGGTGGACAGTGCCGGAAAGATATATTACGGCGATACTCCGCCGGCCAATGCGCTCGATGTCCAGAGCATAAAAAGCTCAGGAGGCTCATCGCAGAGCGATGACCTGCCCTATGAAACACGCATCGCGCAGCAGAATTTTCCGGTCACCCTGTATGTCGGCAGCGTCTGCGACGAGGTCTGCAACCAGGCGCACAGCCTGTTGAACCGGCGCGGCATCCCGTTTGCCGAAAAAGTGCTGAAGACCAGCAAGGACATCGCGGCTTACAAACAGCTATCCGGGATGGACGCGTTCGTTCCGGCGCTCCAGGTGGGCGCGACCTTCATCAAGGGTTTTCAGGAATCGCAGTGGAACAGCGAACTCGATATTGCCGGATACGCGAAAACTGCGAGCTACCGGCAGAGGATTCAGCAGCAATCGCAGCAACCGAAGCCTGAAACGCCGCCGGTCGATGCAGATCAGGCTATTCCGGGCGAGTCCGCCGTCCAGTAAACACCGGGGCGAGGGTTCGGATAACGGATGTCTTCAGGCGTGGACAGGTCTTACAGATCGGACAATGGCTTTTCGGCCAGCTTCTCGTCGCTGATCTGCAGTTGTTCAATCACCATCCCCAGCGACGCATCCAGGGCCCGCATGGCGTCTGCCGGCAGCGCCCACAGCGCCTCGGGCAGCACGCCCTTGGCAGGGCTGGGCGCCAGTCTGATCAGACCGGCCGCTTCATCCGTAAGGCGCAATCCCACCCGGCGCTGATCGCTGTTGCTGCGTTCCTTGATGATCAGTTTGCGCGATGCCAGCTTTTCGACAAGCAGGCTGCAGGTGGATTGATGAATCGATAGTCTCTCGGCAAGGTCCGATACGCCGACACCCGGCGTGTTTGCGACTTCCTGCATGATCCACAGCTGCGATCCGGTCACACCGCATGATTGCTCGACCTCACGGAAATGCTGTCGTACCGAGCCGTAAATGATCCTGAATTTTTTTAACACCTGAAGTGAAGTCTGCTTTTTGCTGCTTGTGCCCAAGTTGCACCCCCGCGGATTTTGTTGCTTCCAGTTTGATCGGGAGCGGATTATAAAACTTGCATTCCCGGTTTGCGTCAATTATATTTGTTACAATTAGTTTGGTGTAAATCCTTCTGCAATACGCCAACGCCTGGCTAGTCATATCTGCTTGTTGAGCATCGGAATTCCGGCGGTTTTCCCGGATGCCGGACCGGCAAATTGCAATTGCCCGCGCTGGCAAACCTGCATCGTCAAATTATCGCTACAGCTTTCACTGCAAGGAGATATTCCCATGTGAAGTGCTCGCAAATTGGAGAGAGTCAAGCCAGGCCGATGACACACCACATTTATTCAGCACAATCCACATCGCGATCCATTTTGCGCGGCAATCGGAAAGGCACGGTCATCCTGTTCGGCGAAGTGCTGGCCGACATTTTCCCGGATCGCAAGGTTCTGGGCGGCGCTCCCTTCAACGTTGCACGGCATCTCAAGGCGTTCGGGCAGAACCCGCTGCTGATCACACGCCTGGGCCATGACGCCCTCGGCGATGAGGTGCTTGATGCGATGGCGCATGCCGGGATGGAGCCGCTGGGAGTTCAGTACGGCAACAACCATCCCACCGGACGCGTTCAGGTGAAAATGAAGAACGGTGCGCACACCTTCGATATTCTGCCCGAGCAGGCGTACGATTACATTCACCCGGCAGTGGTCCGGATGACCGCACTTTCAGTCAAACCCAGACTGGTCTATTTCGGCACCCTGGCGCAGCGCAACGAAATTTCGCGGCGGGCGCTGAAGACCCTGCTGCGCAGCACACATGCCGCAAAATTTCTCGATATCAATCTGCGCGCACCGTGGTATGAAGAAAAGACCATTAAGCAGTCCCTGCAGTTCGCCGATATCGTCAAGTTGAATTCAGACGAACTGGCTATACTTGCAGACATGCTGGAGTTGCGGGAAAGCGAACCGCACCATCTGGCCATGGAATTAATCAAGCGGTTTGATCTCGAACAGGTCGTGGTAACCTGCGGACAAGAGGGCGCATGGCAGATCAACCGCAAAGGCAGGAAAACCGAAGCTGCCCCGCAGGACCGGACCATCAAACTGATGGATACGGTGGGTGCCGGCGACGGTTTCGCGTCGGTTTTCATCCTCGGGGAGCTGATGAAGTGGCCCGCTGCCAGGACGCTGGAACGTGCCAATGCTTTCGCCGCCGCGATCTGCGAAATTCGCGGCGCAATTCCCGACCATGCCGACTTCTACAAGCCGTTTATCCATGAATGGGATTTATGAAAGAACGGAGACCGAAACCCAAGAGCCCTTTGTACATTGTACTGATCAGTGTGCACGGGCTGATTCGCGGCCACGATCTGGAGCTGGGGCGCGATGCGGATACCGGCGGACAGACCAAATACGTTGTGGAACTAGCCCGTGCACTCGGTGAACGCGACGATGTCGAAAGGGTGGTGTTGCTGACGAGGCGGGTTATCGACAGCCAGGTCAGCCCCGATTATGCCAAGCCGGTGGAGGCGCTGTCGGAGAAGGCCAGTATCGTGCGCATCGAATGCGGGGAACAGAAGTACCTCAGCAAAGAAACGCTCTGGGATACCCTGGAAAACTTTTCCGACAATTCGCTCGCATGGATCAAAAGCCACTGGCGTATCCCGGATATCATCCACAGCCACTATGCGGATGCAGGCTATGTGGGATCGCGTCTCTCGCACCAGCTCGGCGTCCCGCTGGTGCATACCGGGCACTCGCTGGGGCGCAGCAAACGCAAACAGCTGTTGGCCAGCGGCGTCAAGCGCAGCGAGATCGAAACCACCTACAACATCTCGCGCCGCATCGAGGCGGAGGAAACAACGCTGGGTGTGGCAGAGCGTGTGATTACCAGCACCCGGCAGGAAATCGAGCAGCAATATGGTCTGTATGACTTCTACCAGCCGGAACGAATGCGGGTGATCCCGCCCGGAACCGACCTGGAAAAGTTCTTCCCGCCGCAGGGCAACGAAAAAAGCAGCGAGATTGCCAACCAGCTGAAGCGCTTCCTGAAGCAGCCCAACAAACCGATTATTCTTGCGTTGTCGCGCCCCGATCCGAGAAAGAATATCGTTGCCTTGATCGAGGCATATGGAGAATCGCCAGAATTGCAGCAGGCCGCCAACCTGGTCATCGTGGCGGGCAACCGCGACGACATCCAGGACATGGAAGCCGGCACCAGCATGGTTCTTAACAACATCCTGATCGCGATCGACCGGTTTGACCTGTATGGCAAAGTGGCCTACCCCAAGCATCACAAGCCGGACGATGTGGCCGTGCTGTATCGGCTTGTGGCGGCATCCCAGGGCGTGTTCGTCAACCCTGCATTGACGGAGCCTTTCGGGCTCACGCTGATCGAAGCGGCCGCATGCGGCGTGCCGATTGTCGCGACCGAGGACGGCGGGCCGGTCGATATCATCCGAAATTGCCAGAATGGCCATGTGATCAATCCGCTCGACAAAACCGCAATGGCTGAAACGATACTGCAAACCCTGAGTGATAAAGCCGAATGGCGCCGATTCGCCAAGAACGGCATCAAAGGTGTGCGCCGCCACTATTCCTGGCAGGCGCACGTTGAAAATTACCTTTCCGTGATCAGGCCGCTGGTGGAAAAAACCGAGCCGGTTCCACAGGTCAGCATGAGCAGGCGGCCAGGCGTGTTCCGCAATCGCGCGATATTCACCAGCATCGACCTGAATTTGATAGGCGACAACGAAAGCGACAGCGAAGCATTGTCGGTTTTCCTGCAGCGCATGCATGAGCACCGCAAAACGACCATATTCGGCATTGCGACAGGTCGCCTGCTCGACGATGCGCTGGCCAAACTGCGCCAGCACAATATCCCGCAACCTGATGTGCTGATTACCGGGCAGGGGACGGAGGTACACTATGCGCCGAACCTGACCCGCTCGGATGTGTGGGAACGCCACATCAACCATCTTTGGAACCCTCAGGCGGTGCGGGATATTCTGGCCGAAATGCCCGGCCTCAATTTGCAGCCGAAAATCAACCAGAGTACATTCAAGATCAGCTATTACGTTGATAACGCGCTGGTGAACATAAGGGAAATCCGCCAGACGTTGCTTCGCAACGAACAGGCCGTGAATGCGGTATTTTCCTTCGGGCAATTCCTTGATGTGGTGCCGGTCCGCGCATCCAAGGGCCTCGCGCTGCGCTGGTGCGCGGAGCAGCTCGGTTTTGCGCTCGAAAATACCCTGGTTGCCGGAGCTACCGGTGCCGATGAGGACATGTTGCGCGGCAACACGCTGGGTGCCGTGGTGGACGATCATCATGTCGATGAGTTATCGGATCTGAACGAGATCGATAACATATATTTCTCAGAGAAACGTCATGCCGCCGGTATACTTGAAGCGATAGAACACTACCAATTTTTCGCCAGCCCGCAGGAAAGAACGACTGCATGAAACGTTTCCTGCTCTGCACCGACCTGGACCGAACACTGATTCCGAATGGCAAACAGCCCGAATCGCCTCGTGCCATGGAGCGTTTCAAACAACTGGTGAAATGCCCGGAAGTAACCCTTGCATATGTGACCGGTCGGCACCGCGCGCTGATCGAGCAGGCCATCGCGGAACACGATCTTCCGCTGCCGGATTTTGCGATCGCCGATGTTGGCACGACGATCTACCGGATCGGTCCGGCCGGATGGCGCCAGTCGGATGAATGGGATGCGCAGATTGCCCCCGATTGGCAAGGGCTGACGCATGACGAGCTGTACCGCTTGCTGAGCGTGTTTCCGATGCTGCGCCTGCAGGAAAAGGAAAAGCAGAATCGCCACAAGCTCAGCTACTACGTTCCGCTCGAGACCGATCAGAAAAGGCTGCTGCAGGAAATGGATACGCGGCTGAAATATTCGGACATCAAGGCGAACCTGATCTGGAGCATCGATGAAAAAGCCGCTCTTGGATTATTGGATGTGCTGCCGGTCAGCGCGAACAAACTGCACGCGATCCGGTTTCTGATGCAGCAGCAGGGCTTCGGCCAGGAAAACACGGTTTTTGCAGGCGACAGCGGCAACGATCTGGACGTGCTGCTCAGTTCCATTTCTGCCGTGCTGGTCGCCAATGCGGACGAGGAAGTCAAGAGACTTGCGGAACAAGCGCACAAAGGTACACTCTATATCGCCGAAGGCGGCTATCTCGGCATGAACGGAAATTACAGTGCGGGAATACTTGAAGGCATCGCGCATTACCGTCCGGAAGTGGACAGCTGGCTGCATGGCCTGAATTAAAACGAACCACAAGAGGCTGGCGATGTACGAACAGGTATCACACTCGTTGCTGAATGAAATACTGCTGGAGTTGAAACCCGAGATCCGGAATCAACGATTGCAGCATTTCTTTATCCGTCTGGGCGCGAATTTTTACGCGATTCATTCTCTTTTTCACCTGCTGTATGGCGACCGGGACGACTTCAAGGAACAAATGGTCAGCCTGGTCGAGACGCTCGCCTTGCGCTACATCCAGCGCGCGCCGCCCCTGCGCAGGTCAGATCTTGAGCGCGAAAAGAACTACAACTGGTTCCTCAGCCAGAAATGGGTCGGCATGGCGCTGTATTGCGACCGTTTTGCCGGCGACCTGAAAGGCATGCGCTACAGGCTGCCATACCTGCAGGAACTGGGCGTCAACATGCTGCATATCATGCCGATACTCGACTGCCCACCTGGCAAAAGCGACGGCGGGTATGCGGTGCGTGATTTCAAAAAGATCGATTCCCGATTCGGAACCACGGCAGAAGTCGAGTCGCTGGCCGGCACCCTGAAGAAACGCGACATGCTGCTGGTCCTCGATGTCGTGGTCAACCACACTTCCGACGAACACGAATGGGCGCAGCGCGCGCGCCGCGGCGAAAAAAAGTACCAGGACTATTACTACGTGTTCGACGACCGCGAGACTCCTGACATCTACGAAGAAACCATGCCGGAAATCTTTCCGAACAACTCTCCCGGCAACTTCACCCTGGATGAGGAAATGGGCAAGTGGGTGATGACCGTGTTCAACAGCTACCAGTGGGACCTGAACTACCACAACCCCGAAGTGCTGATCGAAATGATCGATATCATCCTGTTCTGGGCAAACAAGGGTGTGGACATTCTGCGCCTGGATGCGGTCGCATTCCTGTGGAAGAAGATCGGCAGCAGCTGCCAGAACGAGCGCGAGGCACACTTGCTGCTGCAATTGATGAAGGATTGCTGCCAGGTGACAGCGCCGGGGGTGCTGTTCATCGCGGAAGCCATCGTTGCACCGGGCGAGATTGCGAAGTATTTCGGCGAAGATGCGATCAACGCCAAGGAATGCGAGATCGCCTACAACGCGACGTTCATGGCTTTGCTCTGGGATGCGGTCGCAACCAAGAATGCGAACCTGCTGAACCGGGGCGTCAAGAACCTGCCCGAAAAACTGGAGCGGGCGACCTGGCTGAATTACGTGCGCTGCCACGACGACATCGGCCTGGGCTTTTCAGACAACGATGCGCGTCTTTCGGGTTACGACCCGACCCTGCACCGGCGCTTCCTGATCGACTACTTCACCGGAAAATTTGAGGGTTCCCCGGCACGCGGACTCCCGTTCGGCGACAACCCCAAGACCGGCGATGCCCGCATTTCGGGTTCGCTGGCTTCACTGGTCGGACTGGAAACCGCGCTGGAAAGCGGGAACGAGGAGGCCATCGAAGACGCGATCAAAACCATCCTGCTGCTGCACAGCATGATCCTTTCGTTCGGCGGGATACCGCTGCTCTATTACGGCGACGCGATCGGCACGCTCAACAGCCTGGAATATCTGGCCGATCCGGACGAACGCGATGACAACCGCTGGATGAACCGATCGCACTTCGACTGGGAAAAGGCGGAGAAGCGCCATCAACCGGGCACGGTCGAATTCCGCATTTTCAATGCGCTGAAAAAGATGATTGCGTTGCGCAAGGAAACCACCGCGTTTGCTGACTTCGACAATCGTCAGCTGCTGGCGGTGGACAATCCCGACCTGCTGGTATTTTCCAGGACAGACCCGCACAACAGCGGCAACCGGGTGCTTGTGGCCGCAAATTTCAATATCACGCCGCAGACACTGCCGATCGGCGAATTAAAGCCGCACGGGTTTTTCCAGCACGAAGGAATGAAAGACCTTTGCTCGGGCACGCTGGTCCCGGTTGATGACGACAACGTCGTGATCCCGCCGCTGGCCTGCTATTGGCTGACCGACTGGCGCGAAAGAAAATCTCGATGACCGGCGAAGTGTTGCGGGGTAAAATTCATGGGTACGATTTCGATCCAGCCATCGGGAATCCGGTTCCAGGAATTTAAAATTTTCAAACAACCGGATTCGTCGATATGCGCCTGGCCACCTGGAATGTCAATTCACTGAAAGTGCGTCTGCCGCACGTGCTGGACTGGCTGGCCGAAAATCCCGTCGATGTATTGTGCCTGCAGGAAACCAAACAGCAGGACAGCGATTTCCCGCAGGACGAGTTGCAGGCGGCAGGCTATCAGAGTGTATTCAGCGGGCAGAAGACCTATAACGGCGTCGCGATCCTGAGCCGCACAACCGGCAGCGACGAGCAGCACGGCATCCCGGATCTCGGCGACGACCAGAAGCGCGTCATCGCCGCCACTTACGGCGATATCCGGGTGGTTGACGTTTACATTCCGAACGGCCAGAGCATCGATTCGGACAAGTACCAGTACAAATTGAAATGGCTGACGGCGCTGCACGACTGGCTGCAACGTGAGCTGGTGCGATATCCGAAGCTGGTGCTGCTGGGCGATTACAACATCGCGCCGGAAGACCGCGACGTGCACGATCCGAAAGCTTGGGAAGGCAATGTGCTGGTCAGTGAACCGGAACGCGAAAAGTTCCGAAACCTGGTCCAGCTCGGACTGCGCGACAGCTTTCGTTTGTTCGATCAGGAAGAAAAATCATTCACCTGGTGGGACTACCGGATGATGGGGTTCCGCCGCAATCACGGTTTGCGCATCGACCATATCCTGATTAGCGAGCCGCTGGTCGGGCAATGCAGGAGTTGCGTGATCGACAAGGCGCCGAGGAAGCTGGAGCGGCCGTCGGATCACACGCCGGTGATCGTCGAGTTAATGTAGGAGCTGACCTGCGTCTGTTGTCGGGGCTATACCCCCATACAGCCACTGGGTACCCTTTGCGGGTGATTGCAGTTTCCTGCGCTACCCGGCGTCGCCCAAGGGAATAGAATAAATAAAAGCACAAAAGCAATTGTCAACGCTGCGCGCGCGTCCTGTTTTGCAGCCGTCATATCGTATGCTACGCTGGGCTGAAAGGTTATGGATGTTTGGAGGAACTCGAGCGGCCGAAGCGAGTCGGGATTGGCCAGTCACTGAACTCATTGTAATCTGTCCGCTTTCTTGCCAGCAGTTTTCAAAATTCCGGCTGACAGAAATGGTTTAATCATATGAGCGACACCCTTGAAAGCTTGCGCCGCAAGATCAATGGCGCGTCCGAACTCGATTCGGTGGTGCGCACGATGAAGGCGCTTGCCGCGTCCAGCATCGTGCAATACGAGCGCGCGGTGCATTCGCTGGACGATTATTACCGGACTGTCGAGCTGGGTCTGGTTGCGTGGTTGCACCATACGGGCGCGACGATCTATAGCGGGGGCGGCGCGCAAAAGAACAAGGGCGCGACCGGCGCGGTGGTGTTCGGCTCGGACCAGGGGCTGGTGGGCCAGTTTAACGAGGTTCTCGTCGATTTTACGGTCGGCAGGCTGGGCGACATGCCGGGCAGCAAGCATATCTTTGCTGTCGGCGAGCGCGTGCTGGGATATCTGAATGAAACGGCCTTGCCGGTGACGGGCAACTTTACGGTGCCGAACTCCATTGCGGCGATCACCACGCTGGTCGGGCGCATCCTGATTGAGATCGAAACGCAGCGCAATCAGGGAAAAGTTGCCGAGGTTTACCTGTTCCATAACCGTCCGATGTCAGGAGCGATGTATGAACCGGCGATGCAGCGGCTGTTGCCTCTGGACGATGAGTGGCGGCGCGGCTTGTCCGTGCAGGACTGGCCTGCCGCAAGCCTGCCTGAAGTCATCGCCGACGGAGAATCCACGCTGCAGGCGCTGATCAGCGAATATCTGTTCATCTCGCTGTTCCGCGCCTGTGCCGAATCGCTGATGAGCGAGAATGCCAGCCGCCTGGCCGCGATGCAGCGTGCCGAAAAAAATATCGACGAACTGCTGGAGAATCTGAACCAGACGTTTCATCGCCAGCGCCAGAGTACGATAGACGAGGAACTGTTCGACGTGATCTCCGGCTTCGAGGCGATGAAAGGCTGAAACTCGCAATGCAAAATACGGCAGTCTCCATGAAAAAATTCCCGACCGAATCATCTGCACAATCAGCACGCGCATGGCAGGTTTGCATGCGACTAAACAAGGTTGCCAGGAATGGTTGATACGACGAATAACCTGACCGTTTTTATCGTGCTCGTGGCCACGCTGGGTATCTCTGCGCAGTGGCTGGCGTGGCGTTTCCGCTTTCCCGCGATTCTGCTGCTGTCCGTTGCCGGCCTTGTGGTCGGTCCCGGGCTGGGCTGGATCAACCCCGGCGAACAGCTTGGCGCGATGCTGGAACCGCTGGTTGGCGTACTGGTCGCCATCATCCTGTTCGAAGGCGGGATGAACCTCAGGTTTCACGAACTCAGGGAAGCGGGGCCCGGCGTAATGCGACTTGGCACCGCAGGCGTTGCGATAACCTGGCTGCTGGGCAGTACCGCCGCGCATTACGTCGGCAATCTTTCCTGGCAGGTCGCCGTGCTGTTCGGTGCCATCATCGTGGTGACCGGCCCTACGGTGATCATGCCGATGCTGCGCCAGGCCAGGCTCAAGCAGCGGCCCGCCTCGTTGCTGAAATGGGAGGGCATCATCAATGATCCCACCGGCGCATTGTTGGCGGTACTGGTGTTCGAGTATTTTTCCTATCTGGGATCAGGCGCGGCGTTTAAGGAGGTACTGAGCGGACTGGCTATCGCTATCGCCTCGGCAGCCGTTCTGGGCGGTGGCGGCGGTTATTTGCTGGGCAAAGCTTTCAGTCGGGACTATGTGCCCGAGTTTCTGAAAGCACCGGTCACGCTGGGTTATGTGCTGCTGAGCTATGGCCTGGCCAACCAGGCCCAGCATGAGGCCGGGCTGCTTGCGACCACGCTGCTCGGCATGACCCTGGGCAACATGCAATTGCGCAGCATCGATGAGTTGCGGCGACTCAAGGAATACGTGTCGATACTGCTGGTGTCCGCTATTTTCGTGATCCTGACGGCCAACCTGGACCCGCATATACTGACCCGGCTGGACTGGCGCAGTGCGGTGCTGATCGCGCTGGTGGTGTTTGCGGTGCGCCCGGTATCGGTGCTGTTATCGACCGTGGGGGTGGGCATGGACTGGCGCGAACGTTTGCTGCTGGCGTGGATCGCGCCGCGCGGAGTGGTCGCGGTCACGGTTGCAGGCGTGTTCGCCACCAGCATGGGCGAGCAGGGCTATGGTGGAGCCGACCTGCTGCTGCCCCTGATCGTTTCGCTGGTGCTGGTCACCGTCGTGCTGCACGGCTCGACCATAGGCTGGCTGTCGCGCAGCCTGGGCCTGGCTGCTGCCAGCCAGAACGGTGTTCTGATCGTCGGCGCTTCCAACTGGAGTACCGATCTCGCCAACGAACTCAAGGAAATGAAAATACCGGTGCTGATCGCCGATTCCAGCTGGTACAACATGAGCCAGGCGCGTCTGGCGGGAATCCGCACCCACTATGGCGAGATCCTGTCGGAGCATGCGGAGATGGAACTGGATCTCAGCGACATGGGCTTTCTGTTCGCCACCACCTCCAACGATGCCTACAATGCCTTTGTCTGCACGCGGTTCGCAACTGAATTGGGGCGCAACCATGTGTTTCAGCTGCCGATGCACAGCGCCCTCGAACAGGAGAGTAAAAGCATCAAGCTGGCGAATCGCGGGGTATGCGTGATGGATCCGTCGGCAACCAACGAGGAACTGGAACGGCGGCATTACCGCAATTGGCAATTCAAGAAGACGCGCTTCACCAAGACGTTCTCTTATGAAAACTATCTCCAGGTCGAATCCGCCGATGCCCTTCCTTTGCTGCTGTTGAGTCCCGACGGAAAAGTGGCATTTCATTCCAAGGAGTTTCCGCTGGAACCGGAGGAAGGCGATGTACTGTTGAGCTATGTGCCGCCACCGTCCGGGCAATAACAATTCCGGGAGTGCAGGAAAATGAAAATCGATATAAAGGATTTCCGCGTCGCGCAGGGGAAAAAGGTCAATCTCGACAAGTGGCCTACCAGGGTGAAGCCGGTATACCGGTCTAAGAAAAAATACCGGGAACTTCTCAAGGAACAGGTCGAGGAGCTGAGCAAACAACAGCAGCTGCATTACGCATCCAACAGCTATGCGGTGCTGCTGATCTTCCAGGCGATGGATGCTGCCGGCAAGGATGGTGCGATCAAGCATGTGATGTCCGGCATCAATCCTCAGGGCTGCCAGGTGTTCAGCTTCAAGCATCCTAGCGCAACCGAGATGGAGCACGACTTCCTGTGGCGCACCACCGAGGCACTGCCGGAACGGGGACGCATCGGCATCTTCAACCGTTCCTATTACGAGGAGGTGCTGATCGTGCGCGTGCATCCCGAGATACTGAAGGCGCAGGGATTGCCTGACGGGCTGGTGATCGAGAAGACCATCTGGCAGGAACGCTACCAATCCATCGTGGACATGGAGAACCATCTGCACCGCAACGGTACGCGCATCGTCAAATTCTTCCTGCACCTTTCGGAAGAAGAGCAGCGCAGGCGCTTCCTGGAACGCATCGACGATCCGGACAAAAACTGGAAATTCAGCCTCGCGGATATGACAGAGCGGAAATTCTGGAAGCAGTACATGCAGGCCTATGAAGATTGTCTGGGCGCAACCAGCACGCGCGATGCGCCCTGGTATGTGGTGCCTGCAGACGACAAGGAGAATGCGCGGTTGATCATCTCCGAAATTTTGCTCGAGACATTCAGGTCGCTCAAACTGGCTTATCCGAAAGCCAGCGCAGAACACCGGCGCGAATTGCAATCGATCCGCAAACTGCTGGTGAAATAGCGGCAAGAGACGGAAGGGGTAAAGATGAAAAAGTCACTTCGCAATTACCTGCACAACGCTGCGCAGCAGGGACGGATGGTCCAGAAGCAGATATCTCCGGACTTCCTCGATCCGGCGCACGAATGGCGCCGGATCTTTGCGGAGATATGGGGCACCTTCCTGCTGGTCCTGGTCGCCGCGGGCGGCGGGGTCGTGGCAGCCAGGAGCGGCGGTGCAGTCACACTGGGCATGCAGGTGGTGGCGCCCGGCCTGATGGTGATGGCGATCATTTATTTCATGGGCACAGTCAGCGGGGCGCACCTGAATCCGGCTGTGACGCTGGCATTCGCAGTGCGGCGCAATTTTCCGTGGCGGCGCGTGCCGGGCTATGTGCTGGCCCAGCTGTTAGGCGGGGTTGCGGCTGCATTGTTCCTGCATGCACTTTTCGGCAATGCCGGCGCGCTCGGCGCGACCGTGCCCGGCCATGGAATCCGCCACGTGTCGGCATTTGCGCTGGAGGTGGTGCTGACAGCCGGTCTGGTGAACACGATACTTGGCACCGCCTCGGGCGCGCGCAACATCGGAACCAACGGGGCGATCGCGGTAGGCGGATATATCGCATTGGCGGGTTTGTGGGCGGCACCGATCAGCGGTGCGTCGATGAACCCAGTCCGGTCA
The DNA here is from genome assembly GCA_022340615.1 of Gallionella sp. GTDB lineage: Bacteria > Pseudomonadota > Gammaproteobacteria > Burkholderiales > Gallionellaceae > Gallionella. The sequence continues at coordinate 33,410 of JAJDNO010000074.1, forward strand.
TTTGCACCCGATCTGGTGCGCGGCGACCTTGGCACGACATGGATCTATATTGCCGGGCCGGTGCTCGGTGCACTGGTCGGCGTTGCGTTCGAATGGATACTCAAGGGCAAACCCACCGTTGCCGGAACACTTGCGGCACAGGGCACGCTGGATATTGAGGATGCGGAAATGCGCGAGGACTGAAGCTATGCAGGGGGTGATCAAAAAAGGATGGCTGGCCACGGATCGTGGTTTGCCCGTTGTAAAAGAATGAAATGCAGATGGCTGCTGTTGCACGTGTAACGGACAGCTGTACTGAGATCTGACAGCATAAAAAGGGAAAAACAAATGGAATTCCCCGGGAGGATTCCGATACGATGAAGTTGTTCCTGCCCAGGTTTCTGACAATGCTGTTGCTGATTCTGGTCGGCAGCAGCGGGGCAGTGCGTGCGGCGACGCTGTCGATTTCATGCGGTGCAGTCGGAGTGGAAATGCGCCTGTGCCGGCAGGGTGTCGAGGCCTGGGCAAAGCAGACCGGCAACCAGGTCAAGGTCGTCGCAACTCCAAACTCTTCCACCGAGCGTTTCGCGCTCTATCAGCAGATCCTCGCTTCGCATTCGTCCGACATTGACATCCTGCAGATTGACGTGGTCTGGCCCGGCACACTGGCGCCGCATCTGGTAGATCTGTCGCAATACATTGGCAAGGATGCCACCAAACAGTTTTTCCCCGCGCTGATCGCCAATGACACCGTCAACGGAAAACTGGTGGCGCTGCCGTGGTTCACCAATGCCGGCGTACTGTACTACCGCAAGGACCTGCTGAAAAAATACCACGCGCAACCGCCCGCCACCTGGCAGCAACTGACGGACACCGCGCGCCGGATCCAGAACGCCGAGCGCAAGGCCGGCAATCCGCGCATGTACGGTTTCGTGTTCCAGGCCAAAGGCTACGAAGGCCTTACCTGCGATGCGCTGGAATGGATCGACAGCTTCGGCGGCGGCACGCTGATCGACGCCGACGGCAAGGTGACGGTCGACAACCCGCGCGCCGTGGCTGCGCTGCAACTGGCCAGGAGCTGGATCGGCGACATCGCGCCGCGCGGCGTACTGAACTACGACGAGGAGGAAAGCCGCGGCGTGTTTCAGTCCGGCAACGCCGTGTTCATGCGCAACTGGCCTTATGCATGGGCGCTGGGCAATGCCAAGGACAGCCCGATCCGCGGCAAGATCGGCGTCATCGCTGTGCCCGCGGGAGGGACGGACGGGCATCAGACCGGCACGCTCGGCGGCTGGCAACTCGCGGTGTCGCGCTATTCGCAACATCCCGAACTCGCCGCTGACCTGGTGCGTTACCTGACCAGCTATGCCGAGCAGAAGCGCCGCGCCCTTGCAGGATCCTACAACCCGGCGATCCCGGCCTTGTACCGCGATCACGATGTGCTCGCCGCGGTGCCGTTCTTCGGTACGCTCTACACGACCTTCGAGCATGCGGTGGCACGGCCTTCGCGCATTGCCGGCAGCAAGTATGCACGCGTCAGCGCCGAGTTTTACTACACAGTGCATGACGTGCTGAGCGGCAAGATTGCGGCGGCACCCGCGCTGGCGACGCTGCAACAGAAACTCACACGGCTCTCGCGCGGAGGGCAATGGCGATGAGCACGCACGCTTCAAGGCTGACCCGCCAGCGCGTGCGCTCGGCCTGGCTTTTCCTGGCGCCGGTGCTGGTCGTGCTGGCGCTGGTGGCCGGCTGGCCGCTGCTCAAAACCATAGGCTACGGTTTCACCGACGCCAGCCTGATCGATCCCGCATCCGCCAAATTTATCGGCCTCGACAATTTTTCCTATCTGCTGCTCGATTCGCACTGGTGGGCGGCGGTGTGGAACACCACGGTGTTCGCCGTCGTCTCGGTGGCACTCGAAACCGTGCTGGGCCTGGTGATCGCGCTGGCGCTGAACGCGCAGTTTCCCGGACGCGGCGGACTGCGTGCGGCGATCCTGATTCCGTGGGCGATCCCCACCGTGGTGTCGGCTCAGATGTGGAGCTGGATGTTCAACGACGTGTTCGGCGTCATCAACCACATGCTACTCGCACTCCACCTGATCTCGCATCCGATCGCATGGCTGGCTTCGCCCGACACCGCGCTGCTGTCTATCATATTAGTGGACGTGTGGAAGACCACGCCGTTCATGGCGCTGTTGTTGCTGGCCGGGCTGCAGATGCTGCCGCAGGAATGTTTTGAATCCGCTCGCGTCGACGGCGTGCATCCACTCAAGGTGTTCTTCCGCATCACCTTGCCGCTGCTCAAGCCCGCGCTGACGGTCGCGATCATCTTCCGCCTGCTCGATGCGCTGCGCATGTTCGACCTGGTCTACGTGATGAGCGGCAACAGCCGCGACACCATGTCGATGTCGGTGTATGCGCGCCAGCAGCTCATCGACTTCGGCGACCTCGGTTTCGGCTCTGCGGCGGCCACGATGATCTTCGCGATCATCGCGCTGTTCACCGCCGTGTACCTCACCGTGGCAAGAGTAGGGAGGGAGCGCTAATGACGCCGCGCAGAATAAAACGGCTGATTGGCAGAGGGGCGTTCTATTTGCTGCTGCTCGTCATCGGCCTCTACACCGTGTTCCCGTTCTACTGGGCCGTCGTCTCGTCGCTGAAATCCGGCTCGGCATTATTCCAGGTCGAGTTCTGGCCGGCGCATCCGGCGTGGGATAACTACGTCGCGGTGTTCCGCGAACAACCCTTCGGCCGCAACATCCTCAACTCGCTGTTCGTCGCGGTATCCACCGTGGCGTTGTCTCTATCATTGGCGCTGGCCGCCGCGTACGCGCTCGGCCGCGTACGGTTTCGCGGGCGCGGGCTGCTGCTCGCCGTAATCCTCGGAGTATCGATGTTCCCGCAGATCGCGGTTCTGTCCGGCATGTTCGAACTGATCAGTGGACTCGGCTTGTACAACAACCTGCTGGCGCTGTCGTTCTCCTACCTGATATTCACGCTGCCGTTCACGGTCTGGGTGCTCACCACCTTCATGCGCGAACTGCCGCAGGAACTCGAAGAGGCGGCCATCGTCGACGGCGCCACACCATTCACCATCGTCACGCGCGTATTCATGCCGCTGATGGGCCCGGCGCTGGTCACCACCGGCCTGCTGGCATTCATCGCCGCCTGGAACGAATTCCTGTTCGCGCTGACCTTCACGCTGACGAGCGACATGCGTACCGTGCCGGTGGCGATCGCGCTGATCTCCGGCGCCAGTGCATACGAGCTACCCTGGGGCAACATCATGGCCGCGTCGGTCATCGTCACCGTGCCGCTGATCGCGCTGGTGCTGGTATTCCAGCGGCGCATCGTCACAGGACTCACCGCGGGCGCGATCAAGGGATGACATATGAATAAGAGGAGACCGTAACCCATGGCTGCCATATCCATGCACGCTGTCGGCAAAACCTTCGGCAAGACCGCAGCCGTCAGCAACGTCGCGCTCGACATACACGATGGCGAATTCGCCGTGTTCGTCGGGCCTTCCGGCTGCGGCAAATCCACGCTGTTGCGCCTGATCGCAGGTCTCGAGGATGTCAGCAGCGGCAGCATCGCATTCGATGGCCAGGACGTCACCGAACAGGCACCCTCAGAGCGCGGTGTCGCAATGGTTTTCCAGTCCTATGCGCTGTATCCGCACATGAATGTCTACGACAACATGGCGTTCGGACTCAAGCTCGCCCAGTCCAACAATACAAACAAGACCGACAGGCAGGGCATGGACCAGCGCGTGCGCGAAACCGCGCGCATCCTGCAGATCGAACACCTGCTAGCGCGCAAGCCGCGCGAACTCTCCGGCGGGCAGCGACAGCGCGTCGCGATCGGCCGCGCCATCGTGCGTCAGCCGCGCGTGTTCCTGTTCGATGAACCGCTGTCCAATCTCGACGCCGCGCTGCGCGTGCAGATGCGCATCGAGCTCAAGCGCCTGCATCGCGAGCTCGGCACCACCATGATCTACGTCACGCACGACCAGGTGGAAGCGATGACGCTGGCCGACCGCATTGTCGTGCTCAACGAAGGCAGGGTCGAACAGATCGGCGCGCCGCTGGAGCTGTATCACCATCCGCGCAACCTGTTCGTCGCGGGTTTCATTGGCTCGCCGAAGATGAACTTCATGTCCGCCATCGTCACCGCCTGTGATGCGCAGCAGGTTACGCTTGATCTTGGTATCGGGAGACCCATCATCGCAGCCGTTGCCGATACGGCCGACCTTAAGACGGGAGCGAAGGTCACACTCGGTCTCCGGCCCGAACACCTGACGGATACTTCAGGCGAAGGACAGCTCGAAGGCGAAGTCATCGCGCTCGAACACCTGGGCTCGGAAACCTATGCTTACCTTGCTTGTGGCAACGGCGAACCCCTGGTGATCAAGTCTGCTGCCGACACCGCGATCAAGGTTGGGCAGCGGGTGTCGGTCGCAGTGCCGCCACAGAAGTGCTACCTGTTCGATGAAACAGGAATGGCGTTGGCGCGGCGTGACTTTGGGGAATGGAATGTCATCGAAGTCGGGTAGTCAAAAGGCGGTTCAAACAGCATCCCCTCTCCAGTGGATCGGTTTGGTTGTGGTGTATCTCTCCATACCATTGGTTTTATTGTTATGCGGAGGGGATTTCGGTTGGTGGCAGGCGTGGGTCTATTCCCTGCTCATCGTTGCCGCCGGCCCGGGCGGGCGGATTTGGGCGGAACGGCGGCATCCGGGGTTGATGGCCGAACGTCAAAATATGGAGAAGGCCCAAAGTGCGAAAGCCTGGGACAAAGTACTTGCGCCGTTGATGGCGCTGAGTGTGAGTTATCCACTGGTCATTGTGGCCGGACTGGATCATCGCTTTGGCTGGTCACCCGTATTTCCATTGTGGCTCATCGTGCCCGGCTTCCTCTTGATCTCGCTCGGATACGCTTTCGCTGCGTGGGCATTGGCAGAGAACCGCTTTTTCTCCAGCGTGGTGCGTATCCAGATGGATCGAGGGCATGTGGTGTGTGACAGTGGCCCATACCGGATTGTGCGGCATCCGGGCTATGCTGGAAATATGTTGGCACTTCCGGGTATGGTGCTGGCCTTTAGCTCGATGTGGACACTTATTCCGGTGGCGGTGGCGCTGATCATCGCGGTGATCAGAACCGCACTGGAAGACCAGACGCTACAGGATGAGCTGCCGGGCTATCTCGACTATGCGCGACGCGTGCGCTATCGATTGATCCCGGGGATTTACTGAGAAGCCTCGCTCCTGCAGCTAAAGGCGGCAGCTTTCTGAATAATAATAGGGGACAGACCACGGTTTCCTTCTGAAAACTAATGCGAAGCTGACCCTTTAGCTTCTTTATGGCCGGATCCAGTAATAAATAAAGCCACCCTGGGTGGCCTCTTTACCTGATGCTGTTGCTATTCAGATATCGTCGTCAAACTCTTCGTCGTAGATAGGCTCAAACAACTCTTCACATTCCATTCTCAACTCCTTTCACCTGATTAGTCTGCGCAATGTACGCAAACAATGTTTCAGTAGGGTGACAGGAAAAGTCATGTCTGCCATTCGGCCATGGCAGACATCAGAAGCTCAACTGCTTACGTCCTACACATCCAGTTTTCATGCGGTCAGCCATTCGACCATCGCCGGATCGCGATGCGAGAAGAACGCACTGGTCGCCGTATCCATTGCCGTGATCCGGTTCATGTCGAGGTCGGACAATTCAAAATCCAGGACGTCGATATTTTCCATCATGCGTTCTTTGTGTACGGATTTGGCAAGCGCGACAACGCCACGCTGGACAACCCAGCGCAACACCACCTGTCCTACGGACTTGCCATATTGTTTGCCGATTTCAGTGAGCACCGGATGGGTAAACAGATTATTGCGGCCTTCGGCAAAAGGAGCCCAGGCCTCTGGTTGTATGCCTTTGGCTTTCATCCACGGTACTGCGTGTAATTGCTGGTTGAAGGGATTGACCTCGACCTGATTGACGGCAGGTTTCACGCGATTGAATGCCATCAAGTCAGCCAGGCGATCCGGCTGAAAATTGCTCACGCCAATGGCGCGCACCTGCCCGCCGCCAGTAATTCTTCCATGGCGCGCCAGGCGCCATGCACATCGCCATAGGGTTGATGGATAAGATACAGATCGAGGTAATCCAGTTGCAGACGGTTCAGGGATCGTTCGAACTGCGCTTTGGCGCCTTCATAGTTGGCATCCTGCAGCCACAATTTGGTGGTGACGAATATTTCGTCCCGAGCCAGGCCGCTCGTTCTCAGCGCATTGCCTACCTGGGTTTCATTCTGGTATGAGGCAGCGGTATCGATGTGGCGGTAGCCGGTTTCTATCGCATCCAGAACAGCGCGTTCGCATTCGGCCGGATTGCTTATTTGAAAGACGCCAAAACCCAATACTGGTATTTCGACGCCATTGTTCAATTTTATTTTTTGCATGATTGTCTCCTAAAGTATCTTTGTATCAACGGACAGTGCAGCTCGCTCAGCGGGTAGCACAAGAAACAACGCCACTATGAGAGAAAAACCGAGCATGATCCCGGCGCCCTGTGAGCGCCATTGAGATGCGATGGCTTAGCAAATGCACTCCCGTAAGGCCTTGGGCATTACTGGAGGCAAAGACAACCGCCAGTAGTCACAATCCTAGCGATCCGCCGAGTTGGTGAAACACATTAACCACTCCAGAGGCTGAACCTTGATCGCGGTCTGCAACTCCGGCTACACCAGCCACCGTCAGTGGGCCGAGGGATAAACCATTTCCCAGGCCCACGACTGCCATCGGCAATGCGATATCAAAGGCAAATCTGGCATGGTCTCCGGCCGCACTTAACCACAACAAACCTATTGCTGTGAGCGCCAGCGCAACGCTCAGGATGCGAGCGTTTCCAAAACGACATGTGAAGCCTGGCACCAGCATGGCGGCGATGAATGTCATGATGGACATGGGCAGGAAAGCAAGCCCCGCCTGAAACGGCGTATACCCGAGGACATTCTGAAGGTACTGGGTCGTGAAATAGAAGAAGCTCACCATTCCTCCGAGAAATAGCATCCTTGCCACATAGGCTCCCGAACGCTGACGACTGGCAAAAAGATGCAGCGGCATGATCGGCTGCCCGGCTCGCGACTCGATGGAGACAAAGATCCCGAGGAGGACTACGCCGCTAGCAACCGATGCGAGCGTCTGCGGCGATGTCCATCCTGAATCAGCTGCATGAACAATGCCGAAGACCAGACAGACCATTCCCAAAGTAGAGGTTAGCGCGCCAAAGACATCCAGATCGCCGGTATGGAGTTCCGATTCGCGGACGATTCGAATTGCACTTGCAATGAGTGCTCTACCGATAGGCACGTTCATCAAGAAGCCAATGCGCCACGATATCTGTTCTGCAAAGTACCCGCCTAGTACCAGTCCTAAGCCGGAGCCAGCACCTGCAACCATGGAATAATAGGCAAGTGCACGTGTACGCTCTTTACCTTCAGAAAAGGTAGTCGAAATGAGCGCGAGCACAGATGGGGCTATTATGGCCGCCCCTATCCCCTGAACCGCACGGGCACCAATCAACCAGGCCGAAGTTTGGGCCAAGCCAACGGCAAGAGATGCAGCGGTGAAGAGTGCCAAGCCTGTGAGCAGCATGCGTTTACGCCCTAACAAGTCACCGGCACGCGCACCCAGCAACAGAAAACCTCCGAAGCAAAGCAGATATGCGTTTTGTATCCAGGACAGTGCAACAGGAGAAAATCCTAACCCTCGCTGAATATTCGGCAGGCCGGTAATGACGATGGAAATGTCGAGAACGATCATCAGGTAGCTGGTCAGAACGATTGCCAAAACCCAATTCCGTTCTTGGTTATAAATGTGTGTGTTGTTCATGTTCTTAACCATTCTTTGGTTGATATTGGGCGTCATCGACTTTCTCCAGCCAGTCCGCTGCTTTGCCATCGACCTGTTCCTGAATGGCGATATGGGTCATGGCCGTAGTGGTAGAGGCGCCGTGCCAGTGCTTTTCGTTTGGCGCGATCGAGACCACGTCGCCGGGACGAATAT
>JAJDNO010000001.1 GCA_022340615.1 Gallionella sp.
CTGCCAGCCGTCGCTGGCCTCCAGACAGCCTGCCGAGCAACGCTGCCAGGCATCGGATCCATCTTCAGCGGCGGCCGCCAGAGCAAGCCCGAAAGGCCCCTGCTCTGCCGACAGCACGGTACGGCCGTTGTGCTCGCCGACTGCGGCCAGGTTGTTTTGCGCATCCTCGCCCAGGCGGGCAGCGAGCAGTGCATAGGTCCTCAGGCCGGCATCCCCATCGAGCCGATAGTGCAGCAGCAGCGTATCGCGCCGTTGCGATGGACAGATTTGCAGGGTGAAGGTGAAGCGTGGATGACGATGGACGACGGTAACGGCGGGGATACCGGGCCCGGGCAGCGTCACCTGGTAGTCGCGGTGACGGCGCAGCTCGACCCAGAATCCGTTATCGTCAGCGATGATGAAGCCGAGGTCCCTGATCTGCGGAATATCGATGCGCGGGTAATAGACTTCCGTGACGATGCCCTCCGCGACCGTAAACCACAGCCGCGATGAACCGAGACTGGTGCCGACCATATCCTTGGCGGCTCTGGCCCAAGTGGGATGCGGCGATGCGGACAGTGGTGCTTTCATCGGCGATTTCTTGTTGGTTGTTGTGACTGACAGACTCGTGGCTCTCCGAATGGTTCAAAAATTCCGCGATGGAAACCAAGTCATCGCATCAATGGAAGTCGCAAGCGAAATAAGTCACAAGCGAAATAATTTGAAACATTATCCGATCCGCATTTTTGAACTCGTCAGGTGCATGTCTGCCGAATTACCGGATTTTTGATTTTGCGTGCCATCGCAATGTGCACTGCGCCAGCACGCACCATATCGCCTGACTTCGCAGCACTCGTTTTCTCGCAAGCACGCGGCGTCAGGCAATTCGTGCACAGATCAACATACAAACAAGGAGCACATGATGAATACAACCAGCAGGAATATTTCAATCGGCCTGATTTCCCTCACGATGCTGGGAACCGGCTTCAACGTTCTGGCAGCCGGAACAACCGGCAAACCGTCAGCATCAATTCCAACCCCGGCAGTGTCGAACAAGGACCGTCACGTCAAGGACAGGGCCAGCCAGGAATTGGCCAAGCGCCGGCAACAACTGGCGAAAGAAGCAATCATCGCAAACGACGAAATGCAGCGTTCGATCTTTGATCTCCAGAAGAAGGACACCAAGGACGCATACAGGATGCTGGCAAAAGCCGACGGCCAGCTGAACATCCTGCTTGCGCGCGACCCGCATCTGAAGCTTGCGCCGATCGACGTGCGTGCCAGCATCAGTGACCTCGAAGCATCTCCGGATACCATCAACAAGGCGGTGAAGGATGCGGAATCCGCACTGGACAAGGGCAACATCCAGACGGCGCGCCTGATGCTCGAGCCGCTCGTCAGCGAGATGCGCATCGAAACTGATTTGGTACCGCTGGAAATCTACCCCCATGCCATCAAGCAGGCCAGCAAGGAAATCCAGGAATCCAGAATCAGGCAGGCCGAAGCCACCCTTGCCGATGCGATGAGTTCGATTGTGACAAACGAGGAAATCGTCCCGTTGCCGCCGCTGAAAGCAGAGGGCGACATGATTGAAGCCGAGCAGCTGCTCAACAAGGACAAGGTCAAAAACAAGGACGCGGCACTGGCCCTGCTGAAGAGCGCCGACACCAACCTCGCCAACGCAAATGCGCTGGGTTATGGCAAGCATGCTGACATCGAAAAGGAAATTGCTTCGATCAAATCGAAAATCGAAGGCGGTGCTTCAAGTCACGGCCTGTTCGCCCGGGTCAGGAACATGTTCGACAAGATCCTTCACAGCAGCAAGGCCTGACCATCCGTCATGACGATGCAACGGCACTGGATATCCGCAACGGAATCAGTGCAGTTGCATTTCCGCCACAAACCCTGTCGCAACACGATGTCATACCCTTCCGGGAATAATGGCTGTTCGACAACCCCGCACCTTGTTACCCGTCAGGCGAATGTGATCGCTTCGCTCGCGTTCAGGCAAGCGCGATCTCTCAACGACGGAACACCCCGTAGCGGTCATGCTCGAAGTGGTGGAGTTTGGCGACGGCGATCGCGGAGTCCTGCCATCCTGCAATCCGGTACGCCGCCACCCCGGCCAGTGTACCCAGCAAAGGGCCCAGCCAGTACACCCACCACGCGTGCCAATCGCCGGAGACCAGCGCAGGCCCGAAACTGCGCGCCGGGTTGGTACTGGTACCGGACACGTTCGCCTCGGCATAGACCATCACCGCATACAGGAACGGGAAAAGTGCCGGCGTGAAATTCCGCAGGCGCGGGTGCTGCAGGAAGAAGAACAGACCGATGATCAACGCGAACGTGGTCGCGGTCTCGCCGAGCAACGCCCAGCCCGCGCCGTAAGCCGCACCGGGAAGCGTCGCGCCAAATTCTATGCTGCGCCCCATCGCTCCCCACGCAAGCAGCGGCAGCGCGCCGATCGCCGCGCCGGCAAGCTGCGCCAGCAGGTAGCCCGGCACGTGGCGCGCGCACAGCTTGCCCATCAGCCAGAATGCCAGCGTGACGGCCGGATTGATATGCGCCCCGCTCTCCTTGCCGAGCGGCGACAGGGCGATCAGCGCGCCGGTCGTGCCGAACAGGAATCCGGTGACCAGCCGTCGCCAGCCAGCGTCCGGAATGAACTGGAGTACCGGGCTGCCCTGGCCGAAAGCCAGGATCACGATCGACAGCCCCACCGCAACCAGCAGCGCAGTGCCGGCCAGTTCTGCGCCGTACAACATCCAGGGAATGGAACGATCGCGTGTATTCATTGCATGTACCGGTAAGGTCGACAGGATACTGATTGCGATCAAAGCAAAAGATTCAAAGCTGCGGCATCCTTTCTTCAATATGCATGGGATGATCAATACGGCATTGCCTGTTGCATGGGACAATGCACGGCATGGAAACAATACAATGCACTGAAGACACTGACCAAGATAGCACTGTCCCGGGAATCTCGTGCTCGGATTGCATGGCGTGCTGTTGCAGGCTGGAAGTGATGCTGATGGGCGAAGACGAACACGTGCCGGCCGAACTGACCGTCCGCGACCAGTGGGGCGGATGGGTGATGCGCCGCCTCGGCGATGGCTGGTGCGCGGCTCTGGACCGGCATACGATGCGCTGCACGATCTACGAGCTGCGTCCGCTGATATGCCGGGACTACCAGGCCGGCGGCAGCGATTGTATAGAGCAGCGCGCTGATACCGCGGCAACCTTGTCAAGGACGAAACCCGGCCGTCCTTGATCTTTGTTCCGGTTAACGGCACGATGCGCGAATGAATCCAGAACGTCCACATTCGGCTGGCGGCACCCCCATTGCAGCCCGGCGCTGGATAATGGGCGGGCGGGTGCAGGGTGTGGGTTACCGTGCGTTCGTGTTCAACCTGGCGCAGCAATATCGCCTGAGCGGCGTGGTGCAGAATCTCACCGGCGAGGTACGGATCGACGCGCAGGGAGAAACCGGGCTGCTGGATGCATTCGCCGCCGCGCTGGTTTCCGCCGCGCCGCCGCTGTCACGGCCGCACGTAGTTTCCTGCCAGTTGATTCCGTTGCGCGAGGCTGGCGATTTTGAAATCCTGCCCAGCGCCGAATCACTATTAGCCCAGATACATGTGCCCCCGGACAATTTTCTGTGCGAAGACTGCCGGCGCGAGATGCTGGATCCGGAAGACCGGCGTTACCGCTATCCGTTCATCAACTGCACCCAATGCGGCCCGCGCTACACGCTGATCACGCGCATGCCGTACGACCGCCCGAACACCACGATGTCGGATTTCGCGCTGTGTCCTGCTTGCCTTGCCGAATATAGCGACCCTCATAACCGACGATTCCATGCGCAACCGCTGGCCTGCCCGGTGTGCGGGCCCCAGCTGGATTTCGTCGCTGTGCATCGGCAAGCCAATGAAAATGCCAGCAGGGATGCGGCGCTCGCCTCCTGCGTCGCGGCGATCAGGCGCGGCGAAACCGCCGCGGTAAAAGGAATAGGCGGCTATCACCTGATCTGCGACGCGCTGAATCCCGCCGCCATCGCGCAGCTGCGCGCCAGCAAGCACCGTCCGCACAAACCTCTTGCGGTGATGTTCCCGTGGCAGGGCGAAGACGGACTGCAGCGCGTGCGTGATGAATTGCAGCTCGATGCAGTGGCCCAGGCGGCGCTTCGCGATGTGTCGCGTCCGATCGTTCTGATACCCAGGCGCGCAGATTCCACTCTGCCTGATTCGATCGCGCCGGGACTCAACGAGATCGGCACAATGCTGCCCTATAGTCCGCTGCATCACCTGCTGCTGGACAGTTTTGCAGGGCCGCTGGTCGCAACGTCCGGCAATATCAGCGGCGAGCCCGTGCTGACCGACAATGCCGAAGCACAGGCAAGGCTGGGCAAGATTGCACAATCCTTTCTGCACCACAACCGCACTATCGCGCGCCCGGCAGACGACAGCGTGCTGCGTGTGATCGACGGCAAGCCGCGCATGCTGCGCGCCGGACGCGGCATCGCGCCGCTGGAAATCGACCTGCCGTTCGCTTTGCCGCAGCCGCTGCTGGCGGTCGGCGGGCAGATGAAAAATTCGATTGCGCTGGCCTGGGACAAACGCGCGGTGCTGTCCCCGCACATCGGCGACCTCGACGCGCCGCGCAGCCTGGAAATCTTCGAGCAGGTGATAGCGGACCTGCAGCAGCTTTACGATGTAAAGGCGCAGGCCATCGTCTGCGATGCGCATCCCGGCTATGCCGGCAGCCGCTGGGCGGCAAAGCAGGGATTGCCGCTGCATCGCGTGTTACACCATCATGCGCATGCGTCCGCGCTGGCATTCGAAGCAGGCCTGGAAAAAACCTGGCTGACCTTTACCTGGGACGGCGTGGGTTTGGGCGATGATGATACGCTGTGGGGCGGCGAAACGCTGTCAGGCCGTCCTGGCGCATGGCGGCGCGTCGCCAGTTTCAAGCCGTTCCGGTTGCCGGGCGGGGAACGCGCCGGACGCGAGCCGTGGCGTTCCGCTGCGGCGCTGTGCTGGGAATGCGGCCTGGACTGGCACTCTTCCGTACGCGATGCGGTGCTGCTGAAAAGCGCGTGGCAGCACGGCCTGAATGCGCCGGTCACCTCGGCCGTCGGACGATTGTTCGATGCGGCATCCAGCCTGCTCGGCCTGATAGATACCGCGAGCCACGAGGGTCAGGGGCCGATGCTGCTGGAAGCCGCGGCAACGGATGAAGCGGCGCAGCATGACCTCGCCATGACAGACCTGCCGCTGCACAAAAACGATAACGGCCTGCTGGTCGCCGACTGGACTCCGCTGCTGCACGCATTGCGCCGCGACGAAGTGCCGGTAGCGAAGCGCGCGATGCAGTTCCACCTGAGCCTCGCAAATCTGATCGTGAAGCAGGCACAGCGCATCCATGCAGATACGCCGTTCGACGCGGTGGGTTTGACCGGCGGCGTGTTCCAGAACAGACTGCTCGCCGAACTGGCGCTGCGGCAACTGGCTGCTGCCGGATTCGAAGCACACCTGCCGCAGCTGGCGCCCTGCAACGACGGCGGACTCGCGTTCGGCCAATTGATGGAAGCGGCACACCGGCATGGATGACCTGAACATCAGCCTCGCCCACGGCAACGGCGGGCATTACATGCGCGAGCTGATCGAGGAACTGTTCGCGCGCCATCTCGCCAACCCGCTGCTCAGCGTAAATGTTGATGCAGCAGCATTGCCCGGACTGGACGGCGAAATAATGGTCACCACCGACGGCTTCACCGTGCAGCCGCTGGAATTTCCCGGCGGCACCATCGGTTCGCTCGCGGTGCACGGCACCGTGAACGATCTCGCGGTATCCGGCGCGACGCCGCATTACCTGACGCTGAGTGCATTCATCGAAGAGGGATTCGAGATCGCGCAACTGGAGCGCATCGTGATCAGTCTGGCCGATGCCGCGCGCGCGGCGAACGTCGAGGTGGTCGCGGGCGACACCAAGGTGGTCAGGCGCGGCGAAGGCGGCGGCCTGTACCTTTCGACAACCGGCATCGGCGTGCGGCCGAAACGTTTGCAGCTCGGTATCGACCGTATCCGGCCCGGCGACGCGGTGCTGGTGAGCGGGCCGGTCGGCGACCACGGCATCGCGGTGATGCTGGCGCGCGAACAGTTCGGATTGCAGGGCGAATTATTGTCGGACGCGGCCAGCGTGCTGCCGCTGACCCAGGCACTGCTGCCTCTGGATGGTTTGCGCTTCATGCGCGATCCGACGCGCGGCGGACTTGCGACGGTGATGCACGAAATCTGCCGCGCGACGAAATTGCAGGTGCGCTTGCACCAGCCGGCGATTCCGGTGCGCGAGCAGGTCAGCGCAGTATGCGAGATGCTCGGCTACGATCCGATGTATCTCGCCTGCGAGGGGCGCGTGGTCGCGGTGGTCGATGCGTCTCAGGCGAACGATGCGCTGACGAGCTGGCAGGCACTGCCGCAGGGGACCGATGCGGCGATCATCGGCAGCATCAAAGCGGGACGCGCGCATGTGGTGATGGAAACCGAACTGGGCGGCGAGCGGCTGCTGGAAGAACTGGAAGACGATCCGTTGCCGCGGATATGCTGAATCCGACTGTTGCAGGTGGTTTTCACCGGCAGCAGATCAGCAAAATAAATACATAAGCAAAATGCTCTATTGATAGATTGATTGCAAAGGCGTAGCGTAATTTCCGCATGCTGGCAGCCCGGTCACTCCGGGCCCGGCAACTTTTGACAGGCGGAGATCATGCGGAATCCTGACCTACCACGCCACGCAACCCGATTTGCAATCGGCCTTTTCGTTCTGCTTGCGCTGATGATCAGCGGATGTCCGGGCGGAGGCGGCGATGCAACCGGTAGCGGCACGTACAATCCGCTGTGGGTGTACATCGATACAACCAGCCCAACCGTGCAGACCAGTTCGGTCGACCTGCACGGAAAGGCCTATTGCGACAATTGCCCGGCTTCGGAAGTTGCGTTCGGATATTGCCCGCCGATTCAGGGTCCGCTGAGTTCGGCGGTTGGCATCACCTGGAAAAACCGTACCAGCGGCGCGACGGGAATAGCGGTAGACGGAATCTACGGCTCATGTTCCTGCCTGTTCTCCTATTGCTTCACCTCATACAGCCACCAGTGGATGGCGTATGCCGTCCCGCTCGATATCGGCACAAACGTGGTGGATGTCATCGCATCGGATACGACGGGTGCATCCGCTACCGATACGGTCACGCTCACTCGCATACCCGCGTCGCCGGTATCATTGTCGGCCGTCGCGGGGTCCGGGGAGGTCACGCTGAGCTGGAACAATGTCGCCGGAGCGACTTCATACAACCTCTACTGGTCCAACACGGCAGACCTGACAGTCGGCAACGGTACACGGATCGCAGCAGTGACCAGCCCCTATCTGCACAGCGGCCTTACCGATAATGTCACCTACTATTATCTGGTCACCGCGGTGATCGACGGCTTTGAGAGCCCGCCATCCGCTACGGTATTCGCGACCCCGGGATGGAGAACGGAATTCGTCGCGCCGACCACCGCATCGACTGACCTGAGGACTACCTCCATAGCGATGGATTCTGCTTCCGTCACCCATGTGCACGATGCCTATAACCAATGCACGCATTACAGTACCAATCCCGATACGGGTTTCACCTACTGCGACGCTTACAGCTACTTCAACGATTACATCACCGATGCGACCGGTTCCTGGGTCACGCAGGCAGTCGATCCATCCGTCTATGTCGATGCAGACATCGCGGTCGATTCCGCCGGTATCGTGCATATCGGTTATGCGGGCTACCAGGGCATCATCCATGCGAAATATGCAGGCGGTGCCTGGACTGCCGAAACGGTTGATGCGCAAGGCTGGTGCAGTTCCTCGCTCGCGCTGGATGCGGCGAACAAGGTGCATCTTGCCTACTATGCGAATTCCGCGTCGTCATCGGAACTCAGGTATGCCACCGATGCACCCGGCACCTGGGTGCATCACACGGTCGACCTGTTCACCCGGGATACCGGCTGCAGCATGCCGGCGGCGTCTCTTTCCATCGCGGTGGATGCTGCCGGCGCTGCCGATATCGCGTATGCGGGCAAGTATCCCGATTACGGACTGGAATATGCGACAAACCGGAGCGGCGCATGGATCAACGCGACGATCGATACCGGCTATATCCTGAATTTGTCCGCTGCGCTGGATGCGAATGGAAAGATGCATGTCGTCTATGCCGACAACGCCCACCAGATCAGGTATGCCCATCAGGATGCGTCGGATGCGTGGGTGACCGAAGTTGTTGCCGCCGGCTCAGGAAATGATCCATCTCTCGCACTGGACGCATCAGGACATGCGCACATCAGCTATGTTTCTTCGCTGAACGGCAGTCAACTGATCTATGCAACCAATGCTGCCGGATCATGGCACTTCGTGCCGTTAGGCAATGCCGACTTCGCCGCAACCGCAATCGCACTCGATCCGCTGGGCAAGGTTCACATCAGCTACTTCAGCGGCGGAAACCTCAGGTACGCGACAAACAGATAATCGCACGGGCAGGAACGCGCTGCCCCTGGTTGCAAGCGGAATCCGGATCATTGCACACCCGACCTCCCAAAATAATTACCCCCTTTCCGGCAGCAACACCGGAAATCAGGTAGAAATATAAATTGATCAACGTAATTTTAATGTTATATTTTCGAGCGAAAATTCGAATTCGATCATCAATCCGCAATTTACCTAAATTCGACAACATAAATGGAACAGCCTTCCGAAATTGGCAATTACCAGGTAATAAGGCACCTTGGACAGGGAGCGACCAGCACGGTCTATCTCTGCTACGACCCGTCGACCGGGGGCGAAGTGGCGATCAAGGTCCTGAACCCCGCAATACTGAACGATCCCCGGACAGGCGCGATCCATAGAAAGCAGCTCCTCACCGAAGCTTCACTGGCGGGCAAGCTGACCCACCCCCATATCGTCCATATCCATGATGCGGTCATCCAGGAAAAACAAGCCTACATCGTGATGGAATACGTAACGGGCGGCACGCTTGAAAAATATACTTCCGCAGAAAATCTGCTGCCGATACCCCAGGTCGCTGAGTTCATGTTCAAATGCTGCCGCGCACTCAACTACGCGCAGTTCAACGGCGTGATTCACCGCGACATCAAACCGGCGAACATACTTCTGACGCAGGAAAACGACATCAAGATATCGGACCTTGGAGCGGCCATCGTCCTGAATGCCGAACACTCGCAGGTAAGCAATATCGGCTCGCCGACATTCATGTCGCCGGAACAGATCAACGGCGATACGCTGACCCACCAGACGGACATCTATTCGCTGGGAATGGTCATGTTTTGCCTGCTTGCCGGCCGGTCTCCGCATAGCGCAACCAACCTTGCCAGCCTGTTTTACCAGATCCTGAACAACGACATTCCTCCCATCCGGAGCCTGAACCCGGGCGTCTCCGATCAGCTCGAAAACATCATCTTCCGCGCGACGCGCAAGAACACGAATGACCGCTACCAGACCTGGAAAGAATTCGGCAACGACCTGGCGTCATGCGGCCGCCTCGAAACGTGCGAGACAAAAACACAGGACGTCGGCACACCGGAAAGATTCACCACGCTGCGCGGAATTGAGATGTTCAGGGAATTCTCCGATATCGCGCTGTGGGAGATCGTCCACATCGGCCAATGGGAAAAATTTCCGGCCAGAACCGTCCTGATATCCGAAGATGAAATCGGCGAGGATTTCTTCATCCTGATCGAGGGGACCGTCGGGATCACCAAGGGCACGCGCCTGATCAACCTGATCCAGAAAGGCGATTCCTTCGGTGAAATGGCGTATATCAGCGGCAAGGCCATGCCGCGCTCTGCGACGGTGACGGCCAATTCGGATGTAACAGTGATGCGCATATCGCCGCAAGCACTTGCCGCAACGTCCGAGCAATGTCAGACAAGATTCAATCAGTCCTTCTTGCGGACCATGGCGGACAGGCTCAGGGCGGCGGATGAACGTTTCGCCCATATCGTAAGCTAGGCGAAACGGCCGCGCCTGCAGCGATCAATGCGGCGACGGTCCTTCAGTGACCCGCACCATATCCTTTGGCCTGACCCACTTCACGAACGCAGACTGCACATCGGCGGCGCTCAGGCGGATATATTGCCGTGCCGCAATCGTCGGTTCGTCGAGCGGCAGGTCAAGGGTCCAGCGCCCGATCAGCCCCCGGGCAATGCTGCCGGTACTGCCCTCGGCAAGCGATATCTGGCGCAGCAGCATTGCCTTGGAGCGCTGCAACTCGTCAGCCGTAACCGGCGAGTTCTGCACATCCTCGAGTTCGCGAACGATGCTGGCGTGGACCCGGGTGACGTTTTTCGGATCGCAGGCATACTCGATAAAATAAAGGCCGCGGCTCTTGCCAAACTCAAACGAAGAATCCACCGAATAAACGAGTCCCGCATTCTTCCGCAAGTCACGGCTGAGGCGGGTTGAATAGAATCCGCCGCCCAGCACGTTGTTGCCCAGCCGCAGCGCGTAAACATCCGGATTCGAGCGGGTAACACCGACGGTTTCGGCAAGCGTCACGTCATCCTGGATACGGCTGGCATCCGGCACCGCAGTCGCGGCGGCCTGATTCGGCGGAACAGGCGGGAGGACCGTGTCGGGTTTGGGCCCGGTCGCGTGCCAGTTGCCGAAGTACTTCCCGATCACATTCCTCGCCGTATCGGGCGTAACGTTGCCGACCACCACGATCACGGCAAGGTCGGGGCGAAACGCGCGGCGGTAATAATCGCGCACCTGATCGAGCGTAAGTTTCGAAACCGTGGTCGGCTGGGCGTCGCGCAGCGTGGGATCACCCTTTGGGAACAGCGCCATGCGCAAAGCCCTGCCGGTAAGGTAGTCCGGACTCTTCAGCCGTCCGGCAACGTTTTCCGCAACTTGCCGCCTGACGATTTCGAATGCCGCCTCCGGCAGTGCCGGATCAAGTTCGTTGTCGGCCAGCAATTCGACGCCGCGCCCGAAATTTTCCTTCAGAACACTCAGCTGGAAATCCGTACCGGCATGTTCACTGGCACCGATCTGGTCGAGTGCGCGCTGGAAAGCCAGCCGGTCGAGGTGCTTGCTGCCGTAGGAAAAGAGCTGGTCGAGCACCGATTGCAGTCCTTCCTGCCCCTTGGGAATCTCAAGCTCGGGCCGGTTCCTGATAAGGCCCGATACGGTCACGGTATCGCTGACATTCTCCGGTTGGACGATCAGGGTAACGCCGTTCGGCAACTGGCTGACCGTCGGATGGACTGATGAAGGCGGCACGCTCAACCGGCCCAGCGCCGTGCTGGCCCAGTCCGGCAGCGGTGTCGGCTTCGCTTCGCCGAGCGCGATGCTTTCCTGGCCGCCGAAGCCGCTGGCTGCGACAGGTTTGCCCGATCCCCGCGGCGTCAGCACCGCGACGATCGCATGGTCGAGATCGAGGTACTTGCGCGCGACGCGATTCACGTCTGCCGGAGTGACCTTTTCGATGCGCGCGAGATCCTCTTCAGGGGAATTGAGTCCATTCACCGCAACCGCTTCGGACCAGATGGATGCCAATCCCTCGATGGAATTCTTCTCGAATTCGGCGGCACTGCGTTCCTGCAGCTTCGCGGCCGCAACCAGGTCGGCCGGCACACCTTTCTTCGCGATTCCGGCGAGTATGGTGCGCACTTCGTGTTCCAGTTTGGCCGCATCCCCGCCCGCCGGAAAAGTCACTTCGGCCGTCGCGACACCGGCCCTGGGCAGCGGATCCAATGAAAATCCGGCCGAAAATGCCTTGCCCTCGGGAACCAGTCCGTACAGCGCACCCCGTTCGCTGTTGAGCACGTCGGCAAGAACTTCGAGTGCGGGGTAATCAGGACTGTCCATGCCCGGCATGCGCATCGAGATCGCCTCCATCCCGTAAGGCAAGTCACTGTTCAGCGTGAACGACTGGGCCTTGACCGGCTGGAACTTCAGCGGCACCCGTGCCGGGAGGGTTCTGGCGGGTATGGCGCCGAACAATTTGCGTATCGTGGCCAGCGTCGCGGCAGGGTCGAAATCGCCGGCGACGACCAGGATTGCGTTGTTGGGCGCATACCACTTGTCGTGGAACGACTTCAGCATCGCAGCCGTGGTCTTGTCGAACGAGGGCTTGGTGCCCAGGCCGTCATGCGCATAGCTCGTCCCGGCGAACATCTCGGCACGCAGCCGGGTGTACAGGATGTATTGAGGATTGGACAAGTCCTGCGCGACTTCCTGTTCGATTGCGCCGCGCTCCTGGTCCCAGTCCTTCTCGCTGTCCAGCACGCCGCGCATGCGCAACGCCTCGACATGCAGCGCGACGTCGAGATCTTCCGACGGCACGGTATAGTAATACTGCGTCACCGTCTGGCCGGTTTGCGCATTGAAACTGCCGCCCATCAGGCTGCCGATGTTGGCCAACTGGTCCGCGGACAGGCCGGGGCTGCCGCGAAACATCATGTGCTCCTGCGCATGGGCGGTGCCGGGGAATCCCGGCGGGGTCTCGTCGGCGCCGACCAGGTAGTTGATCGAGGTCGACACCACCGGAGCCAGCGTGTTGCGGACCAGGATAACGCGCAGCCCGTTATCCAGGGTCGCGCGAACCACATCGTGTGCATCCGCGGCCAGCGCTGCGGGGATCGTCCAGACCGGCAGCAGGCCGCAACACAGGACGAGAACCATGCGCCGGATGTTCCGTGCGATGGCGGTGCGAAGGATGATGTCATGCATAGCTGAATTTTCCATTCCGATTCGATAACCTTGTTTCGACAATTGCGCTACCGCGCTCCGTCAACCGCACCCACACCCGCAGGCGGGATTGAAGCGCTCTATTTGACCACATTAAATCCCGACTGGCCCGGCTGAGCAGATGCAGACAGCCGTTGCGCGAAAATGTTTCAGGGTTGCAAACAATTCCGGCCATCAGTACATACGATGCCGGAACAGCCATCCGGCGATACTGAAAGCGGCGATACCGATCAGCGCCATCGGCCAGAACTGCGGGATCAGCAGATGAAAGGGCATGCCCTCGAGGAACACGCCGCGCAATACCAGCAGGAAATAGCGCATCGGATCGAGCAGCGTGATGTCCTGTACCAGCTGGGGCATATTGCGGATCGGCGTGGCGAATCCGGACAGGATGATGGCCGGCACCATGAAGATGAAAGCACCCAGCAGGCCCTGCTGCTGGGTCGCCGCAAATGACGAGATCATCAGTCCCACGCCTACCCCGGACAGCAGGAACAGTACGATGCCGGTGTACAGCGTGAACAGGCTGCCCAGCAGCGGCACCTTGAACCAGAACACCGCTGCCAATACGATCAGGCTGGCCTCTGCAAGACCGATGATGAAGCCCGGCAAAGTTTTCCCGATCAGGATTTCTACGGGTCGCAGCGGCGTGACCAGCAACTGGTCGAAAGTACCCTGCTCCCGTTCGCGCGCAACGGACAACGCGGTAACCAGCATGGTCACCAGCAGGGTCAGTATGCCGACGATACCGGGCACGAAGAACCAGCGGCTCTCTAGATTGGGATTGAACCAGGCGCGCGTTTCGATGTGCGCCGGCGGCTGGCTGTTGCCATGCTGCTTCATCCAGTCACGGTTGAAACGCTCGACGATGTCGCGCACGTCGTTGATCGCCAACATCGCGGTATTGGAATTGCGACCATCGACGATCACCTGCAGCGATGCCGGTTTTCCGCCGAGCAGGTTAGCGCTGAAATCCGGCCCGGCATGCACCACCATCAGCACCTGCCTGCCATCGATCAGCGGCGCGATCTCGCCTTCGCGCATGATCTGCGCGACCCGGCTGAAACTGGGCGAGCCGTCGAACGCTGCCAGCAGCTCCCGGGATTCCACACCGCGGTCTTCGTTGTATACCGCGAATGGCACGTTCTTCAGGTCGAAGGTCGCAGCATAGCCGAACACCATCAACTGGATCAGCGGCGGACCGATCAGCACGATGCGGCTGCGCTTGTCCTTCAGCAGCGCCAGAAACTCCTTGATCACCAGTGCATATATGCGTCCCAGCATGTCCTTACTCCAGTCGCTTGCGCGATTTTCGCCATGTCACACCAAGGAACACCGATGCGAGAATAACCAGCCCAAGCACGTTCGGCAAAATGACACTCCAGACATTTCCGGCGAGAAACACGGTCTGCAGGATCGCGACATAGTAGCGCGCAGCGATCAGGTGGGTGATCGCCTGCACCACGCCTGGCATGCTGCCGATGTCGAAGATGAATCCGGACAGCAGGAAGGCGGGAAGGAAGGTCGCGATCAGCGCGACCATACCGGCGACAAACTGGCTGCGCGCCACGGTGGAGATCAACAGACCCATGCCCAGCGCGGTGACCAGGAACAGCGCGGACGCCGCGAACAGCACCCACAGCGAGCCGCGCAGCGGGACCTCGAACAGGAACAGTGCCATGCCCACAGCCAGCACCAGCCCGCCCATGCCCAGGATGAAATAGGGGACCAGTTTGCCGATGATCACCTCGCTCATCGACAGCGGCGTGACCAGCAGCGCCTCCATGGTGCCGCGCTCCCATTCGCGCGCCATCACCATCGCGGTCAACAGCGCGCCGATCAGGGTCATGATGATGGCGACCAGTCCGGGCACCAGGAAGTTGCGGCTGCGCAGCTCGCTGTTGAACCACACGCGCTGTTCCATCTGCACCGGCACTTCCAGCTGCAGTCCGCGTTGCAATGCATAGTGCTCCAGCCATTTGCCCCACGCACCCTGCACATAACCGGAGACAATGCGCGCGGTGTTCGCATCCACACCATTGACGATCAACTGGATCGGCGCACCGTCCTTCCGGCGCAATTGCTGCGCGAAGTCCTGGCGCAACACCACGATGGCATTGACGCGGCCGGCCATCATCGCCTGTTCGGCATCTTTCGTGCTCGGGTACACCGCCGTTTCGAAGTAGCGCGACTGGTGGAAAGCAGCGGCGAATTCGGCCGCGTCCACGCCCGGTTGTTCGACGACGAGCGCAACCGGAACATGCTCGGAATCGAGCGACACGCCATAACCGAACAGCAGCAGCAGGAATACCGGCATCAGGAATGCGATCGCGATGCTGCTCGGGTCGCGCATGATCTGCAGGAACTCCTTGCGTATCAGGCCACGCAGGCGCATGCGGCTGGAACCGGCATGGGTATCGCGGCTCATGCCGCCACCTCATTCTCTTGCTTGGATACTTTCAGCCATCCGGTTTCGGTGGCTGGCGGCATTACCCGCACCGCCACTTCGCGCACCGTGTTCATGCCGCCACCTGCTTTTCGTGCGCGAGGATCAGTTCGACGAAGGCGTCTTCCATGGTTGGGTCCGGTTGCTGCTCTGTGCGCGCCTGCTGCTTGATGCTGCCCGGCGTGCCCATAGTCAGTATCTCGCCCGCCGCCATGATCGCGATGCGGTCGCAGTATTCCGCTTCTTCCATGAAGTGAGTGGTGACCATCACCGTAACGCCCTGCGCGGCAAGCGAGTTGATACGTGACCAGAATTCGCGGCGCGCCAGTGGGTCGACGCCGGAAGTAGGTTCATCAAGGAATAATATCTCCGGCCGATGCATCAGCGAACAGGCCAGCGCGAGACGCTGCTTGTAGCCCAGCGAAAGTTCGCCGCTGGTGAAGCCGGCAATACCGGTCAGTTCGAATTCTTCGAGCGCCCATGCGATGCGCTCGGCGCCGCGCTTGCCCGACAGCCCGTATACACTGCCGAAAAAGCGCAGGTTTTCGGCCACGCTGAGGTTGCCATACAGCGAGAATTTCTGAGACATGTAGCCGATACGCTCGCGTGCTGTCGCCGCCGCATGGCGCAGGTCGGCACCAGCCACGCGCAAAGTGCCGCCGCTCGGCGGCAACAGTCCGCACAGCATGCGGAAAGTGGTGGATTTTCCGGCTCCGTTTGCGCCGAGCAGGCCGAATACCTCGCCCTGCCGCACCGCAAAACTGATGTTGTTGACCGCATAGAAATTGCCGAAGCGGCGCTGCAGATTGCTTACCTCGATCACTGTCCTGCTGCGGTCTGTATCGGTACTGAGAGGACGCTCTGCTGTCCTGGCGATTTGCGCGTCGCCGGTTTTCTGCTTGAGCAGCGCGACGAAGCAATCCTCGAATCGCGGTTCTGCCGCGGTCACTTCGGCGCCGCTTATCACGGGCGGCGTCTGATCCCGCGTGACTGCGCGCACCCGCTCGCCGAGGATCAGTGCATCGATCACGCCTGGCGTTTGCGCGACGCGCGATTGCAGCGCGCGCTTGTCGATGCCGGCCGAGGAAATCTCGTAGCTTCGTCCGCGCATGGTCTCGCACAAACCGGCAGGGTCGCCCTGGTCCAGCAATTTGCCTTCGTGCAGCAGCACCACTTCGTTACAGCGTTCCGCTTCATCAAGGTAGGCTGTGCTGAGCAGCACGCTGGTGCCCTGCTCGCTGACCAGACGGTAAACGATATCCCACAATTCGCGCCGAGACAGCGGGTCGACACCGACAGTCGGTTCGTCGAGCAGCAGCAGCGACGGCTGCCTCACCAGCGCACAGGCCAGGCCGAGTTTCTGCTTCATCCCGCCGGAAAGTTTTCCGGCCAGACGCCGGGTAAATCGTTCCAGTCCGGCCATGTGCATCAGTTCCGCATAGCGCGCTGCGCGAGACGCTTCGGGCACGCCCTGCAGGTCGGCATAGAGATCGAGGTTTTCCTGCACGGTCAGGTCCTCGTACAGGCCGAAGCGCTGCGGCATGTATCCGATTGCGCCCTGCACATCGAGTGACTGGGTGGTGGCGTCCATGCCGAGCACGCTGATGCGGCCTGCATCCGGCACCAGCAGCCCTGCTGCAAGGCGCATCAGTGTAGTCTTGCCTGCTGCATCAGGGCCGACCAGGCCGGTGACCACGCCCTGACGGACGCGAAAGCTGACATTTTGCAATGCCGGCACCCGGCGGGGGCCGACGTGGAAACGCTTGGATATACCGCTGACTTCGAGCGCGATCCGGTCAGGCGAACTCGCAGCGGGAGAAACAGCCGTCAGAGTGTCTGCGGCGGTCACAGCCGTCAATTCCCGCAGTGGTTTGCATCTGTTGCCGCAGTCGTTGCCGCTTCTTGGCCCAATGGTATGGTCACCGTGGCGGGCATGCCCTGGCGCAGTTCACCCTGTGGGTTGCACACGAAGATGCGCACTTGGTACACAAGGCTGCTGCGCACTTCGGTGGTCTCGACAGATTTGGGAGTGAACTCGGCGGTCGGCGAAATGTAGCCGACCCACGCGCGATATCGTTTGCCGGGGAAACTGTCGGTGCCAACCTCGGCGCGCATCCCCTGCTGGAGTTTGCCGAGATCGGGTCCCTGTACATAGGCGCGTACCCAGACCGGATCGGTCAGCGCCAGCGTATAGACCGGACGCTGCGGCGAAGCCATGTCGCCAGGCTCGAGGATGCGCTCCTGGATGATTCCATTTTCCGGCGCATGAAGCGATGCATCGGCAAGCGCCTTGCGCGCAACATCCAGTGCGGCCTGGCTGGCTCTCATCATGGCTTTGGCTGCCGCGATGTCTTCCTTGCGCGGCCCCATCCGGACCAGTTTCAGCGTTTCATGCATCGACTGGTATCTTGCCTGCGCCGCATCGGCAGCGGCCAGCGCATCGTCCGCCTGCTGCTGCGCAACGAAATGCCTGGCCACCAGGTCTTTTTGCCGTTGATAGGTTTGCCTGGCGTTATCTGCGGCGATGCGCGCGGCGTCGACATCGGCCTCGGCTTTCAGTATCTCCTCCGGACGGCTGCCTGCCTCGAGGCGTGCGACCTGCTGCTGCTGAGATGAAAGTTGCGCCTGTTGCAGTTTGACATTGTTCTCCAGCCGGACCGTATCCAGCGTTGCCAGCAACTGGCCTTTTTTCACCTGATCGCCTTCACTGGCCGCCATCGTCGCGATCCGTTCCGAACCGTTGAACGCCAGCTGCACCTGCCTGATGTCGACATTGCCGTAGAGCGTCAACGCATGATTGTCCGCAGAACGTTCACGGGTGAAATGCCATACCACCGCACCGACAGCGCCAAGAATGACTGCAATCAATAGAACAACAAGGATTTTCCGCTGCACTGTCATTAGCCTATTAGTATATTTAGCCCGATACGCGCACAGGGCGATTGTACATTTTCAGCGCGAGGAAATGTTGCGAACCGATTGCATATCGGCTCTTCTGTGCGGCGGTTCGCAACCCGGCAAAAGCCGCAAACATCCAGCAACGAACGACTCCCGAATCAGATTTAAAGTCGTAAAAGCAGCAAAAGGCTGTGTGGGGCCTGATGAACTGTAAACAGCGCCATCAGCGTCGGGAAAATGGTTCATTCTCTTCCCGGCTATTTATTCTTTTTTAGTTTCGGCTTGATCAGCTTGTAGTGTTCTGTGTGTATTCGCAGTATTGCACCGGCAACCAGATGCGGAAAACCTTTTCGGCCGCTTCTTTCATCCACTATCAGCGTGTTGAGGTAGTCCTGCAAGTCGACCGTTCCCCACAGGAGATCGATTCGATTGCCGATATGTGGAAATTTCTCGATCAACATTGAAACCTCGCCGGCAATTGCGGCTGGAATTTTATTTCCGGGTAATGATTCCGGATTGGCTGTTTTTTCGATCATGGCTTGTATATCACCTATACCTGATGCCAACGTCGATCATGCATTGCCTGTGTACGCGCTGATGAATCATCAGAAATTCCATAATTCATTGACAAGCCTTGCCTGACACAAATAGACGTTTGCATATCCTAACTTGTGCCGGTGTGAATTGGTAGATGCAAGCGACATTACACGCTTTGCTGCATATTTTAAGGATTTGCCAAACGCAAATTTGAGGTTCACCATAACTGCTGTACATGGGGCCTTACGATGAATTTAGGGGGTAATATCAGACAGGGGTTTGCCGTGCATGAAATGTCGATCGCCGAAAGCGTGCTGCAAATCATCGAAGACAAGGCTCTGTCTGACGGCTATGCCAGGGTCAAAACGGTGTGGCTGGAAATCGGCCAGTTGGCCGGCGTCGAAACCGAATCGCTGCGTTTCTGTTTCGATGTGGTGACCCGCGACAGCGTTGCCAGGGACGCGCGGCTGGAAATCATCGAAACCGCTGGGCAGGGCTGGTGCATGGATTGCGCCCGCAATGTGGCCGTGACAGCCCGTTACGAACCCTGCCCGATCTGCGGCAGTTTCCAGATCGAGGTGACCGGCGGCGACGAGATGCGTGTGAAAGAACTGGAGGTGGAATAATGTGCATGACTTGCGGATGCGGAAAAGGCCAGACGCTGATCGGCGGCCATACACTCTCAAGGCAACGCAAACCCGGAGAGGCATTGCGTTTTCGCCCACGCCTCGAAGAGGCAACTCATGAACACGGCCCGGCTCGGATGCACAACCAAATCGATTTTGGGGCGGGGCCGGCCGGGGCTCACGCGCCCGGAATGAGCCAGTCGCGCATGGTGAAAATCGAGCGCGACATACTCGCGAAGAACAACGACTATGCCGATCGCAACCGACACTATTTTTCGGATCACGGCATCTTTGCGCTCAACCTGGTCTCCAGTCCCGGTTCGGGGAAGACCACGCTGCTGGTGAAAACCATAGCTGCGCTGAACGGTGCACTGCCGCTCGCGGTGATCGAAGGCGACCAGCAAACCGACAACGATGCCGCTCGCATCCGCGCTACCGGCGCACCCGCGCTGCAGATCAATACCGGCAAGGGTTGTCATCTGGATGCGCACATGATCGGGCAGGCAATGCGGCAGCTTGCGCTGCAGGACAACAGCCTGCTGCTGATCGAGAATGTCGGCAACCTGGTCTGCCCGGCGGGTTTCGATCTGGGCGAGGCGCACAAGGTGGTGATCTTCTCGGTGACCGAGGGCGAGGACAAGCCGCTCAAATATCCCGACATGTTCCGTGCCGCAGACCTGATGCTGCTCAGCAAGTGCGACCTGCTTCCTCATCTGGATTTCGATGCCGATCTCGCGGTGGAAAACGCGCGCCGCGTCAATCCTCATATACGCGTGATCCGCGTCTCGGCACGCAGCGGTGCGGGCATGGATGAATGGCTGGGATGGATCGGCGGCGGTTGCCGCGGCACGGTCGCCGCGAAGCCGCATACGATCCCGGCGTGAACACGGCTACTCCGCTTTTGTTCCTACTCTGATTTTGCGAGCTTGCCGAGCGAGTGCTCGGTTATCATCTTGACCAGGTCGATCGGCACCGGGAACACCACGGTGGTATTGTTGTTCGCGCCGATTACGGTCAGCGTTTCCAGATAGCGCAGCTGGATCGCCTGCGGTTCCTGTGCCAGCACCTGCGCTGCCTGCAGCAGTTTTTCCGAAGCCTGCAGTTCGCCTTCTGCATGGATCACCTTGGCGCGCCGTTCACGCTCCGCCTCAGCCTGGCGCGCGATCGCCCGCACCATGGTCTCATCGATATCCACGTGCTTGATCTCCACATTGGAAACCTTGATTCCCCATGCATCGGTCTGCGCATCCAGCGATTTCTGGATGTCGATGTTGAGACGCTCCCGCTCGGCGAGCATGTCGTCCAGTTCGTGTTTGCCCAGCACCGAACGCAATGTGGTCTGCGCCAGCTGGCTGGTTGCATTAAGGTAGTCCTCCACCTGGATGATCACCTTCTCGGGGTCGATCACGCGGAAATACACGACCGCGTTGACCTTGACCGAAACGTTGTCGCGCGAAATCACGTCCTGGCTCGGCACATCCATTACCACCGTGCGCAAACCGACCCTGACCATCTGCTGGATGCCGGGAATGATCAGCACCAGGCCCGGGCCTTTCACCTTCCAGAAACGTCCGAGCGTGAATACCACACCGCGATCGTACTCGCGCAAGATGCGTATGCTCGCGAACGCGAGCAGCACCAGCAGGATAACAAACGTGCCAAAACTGAAATTGAAGACCATGTCGTTCTCCTTATTTGAAATTACCAACAGTTCTATTCATCGCCGGCGTTTTCAGGATCCACATCCAGTATCAGCCCGTCCATGTGCAACACCCGGATATTCTGCCCCTGCCGCAGCGGCTGTTTGCACCGTATGCGCCAGGTCTCGCCATGCACACGCGCCCAGCCGTCGCTGCCATCGAAATCCTGGACAACCTGGCCGCTGCTGCCGATCAACTCCTCGCGCCCGCTCACCACCGGCCGCTTCCAGGATTTAACTGCCATGCCTGCGACGAAGAAAATGAACAGCGCGCTGAATAGCGCAACCGGCACAATCACAGTCCACGGAATGCCGAATCCCGGCATGTCGGTATCGATCAGCAACACCGATCCGATCACGAATGCGACCACGCCGCCGATGCCGACCACGCCGAAACTGGGTATGAATACCTCGGCGATCATGAACCCAATTCCAAGTATGATCAATGCCAGTCCGGCGTAGTTCACCGGCAACATCTGGAACGCGAACAGCGCGAGCAGCAGCGATATCGCGCCGACCACGCCCGGCAAAACGAAACCGGGATTGGAAAATTCGAAGAACAGGCCGAAGATGCCCGCCAGCATCAGCAGGTACGCGATGCTCGGGTCGGCAATCACGGCCAGCAGCCGGCTGCGCCAGTCCGGCTCCAGCGTGACGATGTTTGCACCTTTCAAATCGAGGGTGCGCTCAACGCCCAGCACCTTCACCTTGCGCCCGTCGAGTTTGTTCAGCAGCTCGGGAACATCGGGAGCGATCATATCGATCACCTTCAGCTTCAGCGCCTCGTCCGCGGACAGGCTCACCGCTTCGCGCACCGCCTGCTCAGCCCACTCGGCATTGCGTCCGCGCATCTGCGCAAGGCTGCGGATGTACGCGGCGGCGTCATTGATCTGCTTGTGCTGCAACGTGGAACCGGGCAGCGCACCCAGCGGATTCTTGCCCTTCTTCTGGTCCTTTCCGCCTTCCGGTTGTGGCTGCTTTTCGGGCTGTTGCTGGCCGTCGATGCCGCCGATGCCGATATTGATCGGCGTGGCCGCGCCAAGGTTGGTGGCCGGAGCCATCGCGGCGATGTGGCTTGCATAAAGGATATAGGTGCCCGCACTCGCGGCGCGTGCGCCCTGGGGTGCGACGAATGCGGCGACCGGAACCGGCGAGGCGATGATCTGCTTGATAATCTGGCGCATCGCGGTGTCCAGCCCGCCCGGGGTGTCCATCTTCAACACCACCAGCTGGGTCTGGTCTTCAGCAGCTGACTTCAGTCCGCGCACCACGTAGTCAGCCGAACCGGGGCTGATCGCGCCGTCGACAGCAAGCACCAAGACCGTGGGCTGGGCCGCAACCGCGCCGCCGGCCAGGCCGGACAGCAGCAGGCTGAATAACAACGTGCGCAGGATGGAAAGGCGTTCCATGAAGACAACTATAGACTTTTTTATCTCATGCGCAAGAAGCCGTTCCTGCGCAAGAAGCATGGATCTGCCTTGCATACCGCTATCCGTAGGCCGAAAGGCTTTCCACCAGCTATGGTTTTCTGCAATTCCGTCCCCGCGCATGCCTTTGTTAACCCCTATTCCTGGCCGCAACCTACCCATATCATTTTCCACTTGACGTGTGCAATCTTTACACTTAATATGTGTTCGTGTGCATTTTGCACACGCTGTTGAAGTTGGAAATGTACTGGATGAAGTGTCGACTGGGAGGTCATCACGTTTCTCTTCAACCTAACTTCAGGAGATCACGATCATGGAAAAAGCTCAAATTGAAAATGCAGCACAAGCCACAACGCAATTTTCAACACATAAAAAGCTGGAAGAAATACATACCCAGCAGGCGAAATTGCGGGAATTGCAATCCGAGCTGGATGTAATGGAATCAAAATTGGAAAAAGGTGAAAAACTGTCGGAAGACGACGTTAAATTTACCGCCGAACTCGGCTGGCTTAGCGCTGCAGCAGTGGCGATCGCCGCGGTTGCCACAAGCATCTAGCGGCCTGCCCGGATGACTTGCCTTCAACAATGCAGACTGGAAACGATCAACCCGGAACTGGGTGGGTAACCACCCTTTCCGTTTTCATTTCATTCTAAAGGCAAATAATCCAGTATGCCGAAGGACGATTTCCCGAAGGCTATTGCAAACTTCGATGAGGAGCCTGGTTCCGGCAAAGGGCAACGATGATTGAAAATTCACCACTTCAATCACGGCGTTCAATCTTTATGCTTTATGCCCCTCTTCCAAATTTTGCAACAAATTGCAGAGCATAATCGCCATTGATTTCAAATCACCAAGAGGTGCTTCATGGCCAAAAGATATCTCTTCATGATACTGCTCAGCCTCTTTTCAGGACTTTCCAATACTCAAGCTGCCGATATTTATCATCCATCAGTCACATTAAGTGGATTCAGTACCGTCGGACTTAGTCATTCGACTATGCATTACGGGGATTACACTCTGGACAGCACGATACCGAAAGGTCCAGGTTTGAGCGAAGATTGGTCTGCTTCAAATGACACCCGGATAGCAGGTCAGGTGGCGATCGAACTCAATCCAAAAATCTCGGCTGTTCTTCAGGTTATCTCGAAATACCATGTACCAAATACGTATCACCCCGAAGTCGAATGGGCAAATGTGAAATATGCATTCACGCCCGATGCCTTCATCAGGGTTGGGCGCATCGCTTTGCCGACCTTCCTCAATTCGGATAGCCGCAATGTCGGCTATTCCTATGTTTGGACCCATCCACCATTAGAACTTTACCGTCAGTTATACATCACCCAGAGCGATGGCGTTGACGCAACGTATCACGTCGATATTCTGGCGGCCATGAATTCAATCAGGGCCATCGTCTATGGCAAGAACACACTTGAACGCCAGAACAGTATTTCAACCTCAAAGGATATCTGGGGAATCTTCGATACGATTGAATATGGACCGATGACTGCCCATATTGGTTATCAGGAGCGCTTTTCCTTTTCTGAAAATATCCAGACAGGAATAAGTGGAGACTGGGTCAAATACAGTGATCTGACAGTTGGCATGGAATATGATCCGGGCGATTGGTTTGCTGTTACCGAATGGATACAACGCAAATCCATCTACAAGATATCCGCGATGTATGTGAGTGGCGGCTACCGCATTAACGAATTTACACCCTATCTTACTTACAGCCAGAGTAACCAGGGTTCATTTCTTCCCGGTTTTCCTCCACCATCGTCGAACATCATTCGACTCGCCAACAGATCGCAAAGCACGGCCAGCCTTGGAGTACGCTGGGACTTCTTGAAGAATACTGATTTCAAATTTCAGTATGATCAAATAAAGCTAAGTGACGCCTCAAATGGCTTTCTGGCAAACGTGCCGCCGAACATCACACTGTATGGAGCCAAGTTCCATGTCATTTCTGCGGTATTTGACCTGATATTCTAGGATCGACAAAAAATAATTGCCTTTGCTTACGCTTGTAGCAATGCATTTGCACTGCGGTCGTTAAAAAACCCGTTTATTGGACGCATGGCTGCAACCGGCGTCAAATACCGGTCAGGCCTTGACCCAGACCTGGCCCGCATCAATTTTGACCGGGTAGATTTGTATCGGCTGGTCAGCTGGTTCACAGGTCGGCTTGCCGGTGGCGAGATCGAAATAGCTGCCGTGCAGCGAGCATTTTATTTTCCCATCCCGGATGCAGCCGAGGTACAGCGAATAATCTTCGTGGCTGCACATTTCATCGACGCAGTGCAGCGTACCCGACGAGTTGCACAGCAGCAGGCGCTTGCCGCCGACCGCGATGCGTTTCATCTGCGCCGGTTTCAGTTCATCCGCCGCGGCAACTGAAACATACCCTTCCATCACGCAATCCTTTTTGCGGCGCGGCCCGAATCGAGCACCGCGCGGATCTGCGCGGCCGCATCGGACAGGCTGGCGGCTTTCCCGACATGCTGCAGCACGATCGCGCCGCCCAGCACCAGCGCATCGTAATAGGCACCCTTGTTCCCCTGCAGCGCTTTCATCCCGGCCTCGGCGGCGGCGCGCGCGGTAGCCTGAATGTCGATTGCTGCAACGATCTCGTCTTCGCCTTCTGCGGCAGCAACGGATCCCGGCAGCGGCACCGCACGCACATCCTGCTGGATGCCGAGCGTGGCCGGATCGACCGCAACTTCGCTTTCCGGACCCATGTCGTGATAGTAAAAATAGCGGCCTGCCTGGCGCAGCGAAGGCACCACCCCGCCTTCCACGCCGCGAATGATGCATGCGCTGTCGAAGCCGGCGGTGCGCGCCAGTTCCGCATAAATCGGCGGATAGGGCTTGTGCACGAAGCCGGTGATGAAGTGGGTCTTGTTGCGGCCGGCAATCGGCTTGGACAACACTTCAACCGTGGTGAGCACGGGGCGCTTGATGATCTGCGCACGCAATTCAACCATGTTGTGCATGCCCGGATTCGATTGCGCCTGATCGATGTATGCCCAGCCCAGCGCCGGATCGGACAACCGGGCGGCCGCCTGCGGCGGAGTCAGATCCACCGGCACACCGGCTGCCTGCAGGACATGGCGTGCGCACACACCGTATTTCGGCCCCACCCGGTCCAGCCCGTGGCTGACTACATTCAAGCCGAGCTCTGCAAGCAGCGGGCCGAGGAACGGCGCGGTCGGCAGACAGCGGTTGTAGCCGTCATACGGATCGCCGATATCGACAACCTCATCGACGTCGGCGACGACGCGTCTGGTGGTCTCCAGCACCGCATCGAGCACGCCTTTGTTTTCGTCCAGCGTTTCGCGTTTCATGCGCAGCGCGATAAAAAAGATCGCGGACTGCACCGGGTCGATCCGGTTTTCAAGAATGGCTTTGGTGCCGAGCCGGGCCTCTTCGCGGCTGATGTCCTTGGACAGTTCCGGACCGGTGGCGATGCGCTGAATGATGGAGCGCATCAGCAGTTTTGGATCGGTTGGTATTGGAGCGTTCATGGTTATATGCGCTGTAAATATTTCGAGAGTATCGATTCTACTGGTTTTGGCCGGGAAATTTTAGTCCGAAGCTGCGAATGCGTTGCGATTGACCCATGATGGCTAATCTTCGATGATGTCCCCACTCGCGAAAATGGAGCGCATCGGATGGCAAAGAAAATAGGAATCCTCACCTCAGGAGGCGACAGCCCCGGCCTGAACACTGCGATACGCGGCGTCGGAAAGTCGGCCCTCAACTATTACGGGATGCAGCTGATCGGCTTTCGCGACGGCTTCCGCGGCATGATGGAAAACCGCACGATGAAAATGAACGCGGCGAACCTGTCGGACATCCTGACCCGCGGCGGCACCATACTCGGCACCAGCCGCGACAAGCCGCACCGCATGCCGGTCGACGGGAAAATAGTCGACATGACCGACGTTATCGTCGGAAACTACCATGACAACGGTCTCGATGCGCTGGTCTGCCTGGGCGGCGGCGGCACCCAGAAGAATGCGCTGCGCCTGAAGGCCAAGGGTCTCAACATCCTCACCCTGCCCAAAACCATAGACAACGACGTCGCCCAGACCGACATCACGTTCGGGTTCGACACCGCGCTGGGCATCGCGACCGACGCGATCGACCGTCTGCACAGCACGGCGCACAGCCATCACCGCATCATCGTGGTGGAAATCATGGGTCACCGCGCCGGCTGGCTGGCGCTGGGAGCCGGCATCGCCGGCGGGGCGGACGTGATCCTGATTCCGGAAATCCCGTACGCGGTTGAAAGCGTCGCCGAGGCAATCCGCGAACGCAGCCGGCTCGGCAAGAGCTTCAGCATCGTCGCGATGGCCGAAGGCGTGGTTTCAAAACAGGAGCACGAAGCGCTGCTGGCGAAACAGAATGACAAGGCCGGCAAAGCCAAGGAAAAAAAGAAAACCGACGCTGAAAATGACACACAATCCCAATACGCCGAAAAAACCGTGCGCCTCGCAAAACAGCTCGAACTGCTGACCGGACTGGAAGCGCGCGTCACGATACTCGGCCACCTGCAGCGCGGCGGCATTCCATCTGCCGCGGATCGCCTGCTCGCGACCCGTCTGGGAACCGCATGCACCGAACTGATCTCGCGCGGCGAATACGGCGTGATGGTCGCGGCCCGCGGCGAAGGGACCAGGCCTGTCAAACTGGAAGACGTCGCCGGCAAGGTCAAGACCGTGCCGCTCGACCACCCCTGGATACAGAGCGCGCGCCTTATCGGCACCAACATGGGCGACTAGAACCGCTCGAAATAGCGGCGGAAATTCCCACTATCCATCAAGGAAGCTTCCCGTCGACCGCCAGGATCAGCCGAGCCGGTTGTCCGCAGGATGATAGAGCGGGTCTTCCATCACGTTCACTTCGATCATGCCGCGCGCCTTGTCCAGCAGCTCCAGGCAGTCCGGACTCAGGTGACGAAGGTGCAGTTTCTTGCCCTGCTGCGTGTAGCGCTCCGCAAGCAGGTCGATTGCTTCCAGTGCGGAATGATCCTTGACGCGCGCGTTCCTGAAATCGATCACCACTTCCGCCGGATCGTCGCCAGGTGAAAACAATCCGAGAAAATTCTGCGTCGAAGCAAAAAACAGCGATCCGGACAAATCGTACACCTTCCAGCCATGCTCCTCGGTGGAGACGCTGACTTCGATGTTCTTGGCATGCTGCCAGGCGAACACCAGCGCCGAGATGATCACGCCGACGATCACCGCAATGGCGAGGTCGGTCAGCACGGTCACGATCGCGACTGTCAATCCCACCAGTATATCGGCCTTGGGAACCTTGCCGAACAGCCTGAAACTGCCCCACTCGAAGGTTTTTTCCGACACCACGAACATCACGCCGATCAGCGCAGCCAGCGGGATCATCTCGATCCATTTCGACGCGAACAGTATGAAGCTCAACAGGAACAGCGATGCGGCAATGCCGGAAATGTTCTTCACCGCGCCGTTGGTCACGTTGATCATGCTCTGTCCTATCATCGCACAGCCGCCCATACCGCCAAACATGCCGGTCGCCACATTCGCGATGCCCTGCCCGACGCAGGCGAGGTTCGGTTTGCCGCGCGTCTGCGTCATGTCGTCGATCAGGTTAAGCGTGAGCAGCGATTCGATCAGGCCGATGCCGGCCAGGATCAGGCTGTAGGGAAAAATGATGCGCAGCGTGTCCCAGTTCATCGGCACGCTGGGAACATGGAAGACGGGCAGCCCGCCGGCGATGGAAGCCAGGTCGCCCACCGTCTTGGTTGTGATGCCGCCGAATATGACCAGCATGGAAACCACCGCAATCGCGGCCAGCGTCGAAGGAATCATCGTGGTCAGCCTGGGCAGCAGATAGATGATCGCCATGGTCAGCGCGACCAGTCCGAGCATGGTGTACAGCGGCGCACCGTGCATCCAAACCATCGCGCCGCCCGCGCCGGCGACCTTGAAATGCACGAGCTGCGCGAGAAAGATCACGATGGCCAGTCCGTTGACGAATCCCAGCATTACCGGATGCGGCACCATGCGGATAAATTTTCCGAACTTCAGCAGGCCGAACATGATCTGCAACACGCCCATCAGCACCACCGTGGCGAACAGGTATTCCGCGCCGTGTTGCACCACCAGCGCCACCATCACCACCGCGAGCGAACCCGCCGCACCGGAGATCATGCCCGGGCGCCCGCCGAACAGCGAGGTGATCAGGCTGACCATGAAAGCGGCATACAGCCCGACCAGCGGCGACACATGCGCGACCAGCGCAAAGGCGATGGCTTCGGGAACCAGCGCCAGCGCAACCGTCAGGCCGCTCAGTATGTTGGTACGGGTTTCGGAAAGGTTTTGCGGGTTCATGAAATCTCACTCAAAAAAATATCAGGCCGGCCACTCTCGTGGTCAGGCATTGCCCGGACATCGAACGTCGGGCTTGGAACGAAACTGCCGGGAAGTGCGCAAGAAAATCTGATGGGACAGAATCCTGATTTGCGATTCTGTTCGGTTGTTCTACATCGCAGGCGCGCATTCTAACAGGCCGGCGCGATGATTGACGGAATTTGTCTTCCGCTTCGTGAGGGAGGTTCCGGTTCAGCCTGTCTGCTTGCGCATCACCTGCATATTGGAATCATCGAATCCGAGCTTGCGGTAAAAATTCTGCGCGGTCGCATTTCCCCTGTCCGCCAGCAGCGTGGCGCGCGTAATGCCTTGCGCTGTTGCCCAGGAAAGCACATGCGAGACCAGCCGCTTTCCGAGTCCGTTGCCGCGCTGTTCGCGGCGCACGATCACGTCCTCCAGCAACAGCACGCGTGCCCCTTCAGCGGTGCTGACGGTGATCAGCGCATTCGCCATGCCCAGCACGCGTTCACCGTCGCGCAACACGAACAACCGGCCCAGTGCCGGGTTGTCCAGGATCAGCCGCAAGCCGCGCAGCTGTTTTTCGCGCTCGGGTTTGAAATCGCTTTCCAGCGTGAACAGTTCTGCCAGCAGCTCGACGAGTTGCGGCAGGTCTTCCGTAGTCGCGAAGCCGATCTCAATGCTCATTACATCAGCGCCACAGTCTTCACCTGCGCATACACCGCCATGCCGGCGGCAAGAGCGAGATGGTCACGCGAACGGCGCGTGATGCGCGACAGCAGCATATCCTCGTCGCCGACCGTCATGCGCACGACTACCTTGTCCGGCCCCTCGTCGCGGATCTCGACGATGCGCGCATTCAGCACGTTGTTGATGCTGGTGCCCTGAGGTTGCTGCGTTGCGATGCTGACGTCGCGCGCCAGCAAGCGTGCCCGCACCCGGCTGCCGAACGGCTGATCCGTCCTGCCGACCCACAATTGCCCGCCGGGAAAATCCAGCCGCGTCAGGTGATATTTTTCGTCATGCTCCGAAACCGCCGCCTCGATCACCACGCCGGCGTCGTCCAGGTGCGCAGTTGGCAGGTCGAGCCGCGCAAGGGTTTCCTGCACCGCACCGCTCGCGATCACGCGGCCGTGCTCCAGCAGCACCAGATGGTCGGCCAGACGCGCCACCTCGTCCAGCGCATGGCTGACATACAGCACCGGGATGTTCAGCTCGCGGTGCAGTCGTTCAAGATACGGCAGGATGTCCTGCTTGCTGCGCGTGTCGAGCGCGGACAGCGGCTCGTCCATCAGCAGAATGCGCGGGCTGGTCAGCAGCGCGCGCCCGATCGCGATGCGCTGGCGTTCACCGCCGGACAGTTTCGCCGGGTCGCCGCGTGCAATCAGCCGCTCCAGGCCCAGCCATTCGGTGACCTGTTCCAGG
The DNA here is from genome assembly GCA_022340615.1 of Gallionella sp. Taxonomy (GTDB): domain Bacteria; phylum Pseudomonadota; class Gammaproteobacteria; order Burkholderiales; family Gallionellaceae; genus Gallionella. Next base: position 30,205 of record JAJDNO010000001.1, read on the forward strand.
CTCACTCTGCGTTCAGCCGGGGCGACGCGTTTCAATCCGTATTCCAGGTTCGCGCGTACCGACAGATGCGGAAACAGGCTGGTCTCCTGGAAAACGTAGCCCAGCGGTCGCCTGTGCACCGGCAAAAATTTCGCTCCATCCTGCCAGGTCTCGCCGTTCACGCGCAGCGAGCCCGTGGCGCGCTCCAGCCCGGCGATGCAGCGCAACAGCGTGGTCTTGCCCGAACCGGACGGGCCAAACAATGCAGTGACGCCAACAGTCGGCGCGCCAAAGTCGGCATCCAGCGCAAAGCTATCCAGCTGCAGTTTGAATTCTGCGCGGATGCCATGCTCATTGACCGTGCTCATCGCATCACCCTGGCCAGCCTGCCGCCGGCGAGATACAGGCCGAGCAGCACCAGGAACGAGAACAGCACCATGCTGCCCGCGAGCCAGTGCGCCGCGCCGTATTCCATCGCTTCGACATGGTTGTAGATCGCGACCGACAGCACCCGCGTCTCGCCCGGTATGTTGCCGCCCAGCATCAACACCACGCCGAATTCGCCGACGGTATGCGCGAACGCAAGGATGATCGCGGTAAGGAAGCCGGGGCGAGCCAGCGGCAGCGCGACGCTGACGAAGCGGTCCCACCCGCTTGCACGCAAGGTGGCCGCGACTTCCAGCGGGCGCCTGCCGATAGACTCGAATGCGTTGCGGATCGGCTGCACCGCGAACGGCAGCGAGAACAGCACAGATCCGACCACCAGCCCGGCGAACGTGAACGGCAAGGTGCCGAGGTGCATTGCCCTGGTCAGCTCTCCTACCGGCCCCTCCGGCCCCAGCAATATCAACAAATAGAAACCCAGCACCGTGGGCGGCAACACCAGCGGCAACGCAACCAGTGCGGCGACGATGCTGCGGTACCATTTGCGGTTGTGCGCAAGCCACCAGGCCAGCGGCGTCGCGATCAGCAACAGCAGCAGCGTGGCGACGCTCGCCAGCTTGAGCGTCAGCCACACCGCTTGCAGGTCGTCAGGGTTTAATGTGTGCATAGGGAGGTGCGTGGTGATGTGTTCAGGTCAGGGCAGCGCGTATCCGTAACTGCGGATCACTGCGGCCGCTTTATCGTTCTTCATGAAATCCAGGAATGCCTGCGCTGCCGGCTTGTCCTTCGCGACGGCCAGCAGCACCGCGCTTTGCCGGATCGGTCTGTACATGTCCGGTGGCACCAGCCACGACGAACCCGCGCTGACCTTGCCGTCGCGCATCACCTGAGACAGCGCGACGAAACCCAGCTCGGCATTCCCGGTCGCAACAAACTGGTAAGCCTGCGTGATGTTCTCGCCCATCACCAGCTTGTCCCGTATCGAATTCCACATCGCCAGTTTTTCCAGTGTCTGTTTCGCTGCCATACCGTAGGGCGCAAGTTTGGGATCGGCGATGGCCAGCTTTTCGTAATCGCCGTTGCGCAACACTCTGCCCTTGTCATCAACGAAGTTCGGCTGCGCGCTCCATAACACCAGCTTGCCCAGCGCGTAGACGAAGCGCGAGCCGTTTACCGTCAGCCCCGCCTGATCCAGGCGCTGCGGCGTGGCCGTATCGGCCGCGATGAACACATCGAACGGCGCACCGCCCCTGATCTGCGCATAGAACTTGCCGGTCGAACCGAAACTGAGCTTAATCGTGTCCCCGCTCTGCTGCTCGAACAGCGCCGCGATCTGCTTCATCGGCGCGGAGAAATTGGATGCGACCGCGGCGTTCACCCCTGCGGCAAATACCGGTGAGCTCATCAGAGCGCACAACGCCGCGATAGCTGCAACATGAACGTGCGATTTGGAAAATACCATCATCAACATCCTCATAAAATATGCGTCATGATAACAAGCAAGATGGAGGTCAGATTAAAATTGTTCTCAGCCGCGAACAACCATGGAATGCAGGGAATCCGTCAAGAATTTTCTTGCCGATTTGCAATTTGAAGCATAACCATCCGGTTCAGTGTCAAAACTGCTCGAACTATATTGCTTCATCCAATCTCGTAAGTACAACAGCATACTCGAAGCAGGCAGCATTAAATTAACCAACAAATTATTGCTCCCAAGCAATCGAAATATTCAATCGCCATCCTGCGGCAAAGCTACATAAAAAATATTCCTCGCCAAGCTGTTCGTCCCCGTTTCAAATACTGTCAAGCTGCGCTCGCTGAACTTTTTCATCTCCGTTGCGTCAATCTGCGCGACCACTTTGCATAATCCACAATAATGTTTTCTGATTTACCGGCAGCAAAGTTTTTGGAGACAGAATAGATATTATGTGCATTCGCCGCGAATTTCCTTGCCTGAACAGGCCTGCGGATAAGCGGGTACAGGCATCGCGCCGCACCGCGACGCAAGAATGAATCCGGACGCACAATCCGTCCGGCCGCCAGACAACAGCCCGCACCGCCGCCAAACATAATGATTTACCCGGGGTCGCTATCGCAGCATCAGGAATGATTTTGTTACAAAAATTTACAGGAGAATGAAAATGGACAGACTTGCGGTTGAACCGGTCAGCACGGAGAGCAACACCCTCATCACCTTCAACGAACTTCGCCGCTATCTGAACTCGCAGATCCTGGGCCAGGAAAGCCTGGTCGAAAGCCTGCTGGTCACGTTGCTGGCGGCCGGCCATTTGCTGATCGAGGGTCCGCCCGGCCTTGCCAAGACGCGCGCGATCAAGGCGCTGTCGCACGGCGTGCAATGCGATTTCCAGCGCATCCAGTTCACGCCGGACATGCTGCCGGCAGACCTGACCGGATCGGACATCTACCGTCCCGAAGACGGCAGCTTCCGTTTTCAGCGCGGACCTCTGTTCCACAACCTGATCCTCGCCGACGAGATCAACCGCGCACCGGCCAAGGTGCAGTCGGCGTTGCTGGAGGCAATGGCGGAACACCAGGTCAGCGTCGGCATGACCACCTATGCATTGCCGCGGCTGTTCCTGGTGATGGCGACGCAAAATCCGATCGAGCACGAAGGCACCTACCCGCTGCCGGAAGCGCAGCTGGACCGCTTCATGCTGCATTCGGTGGTCGACTATCCGGACCGCGCGAACACCCGGCTGATCATGGAACTGGCGCGGCGCGAGGCGCTGGACGGGCGCGAGTTGCCGCCGCCGGCGCGGCCGGTCGCGCAGGAAACCGTGTTCGCTGCACGCCGCGAAATTCTCGGCCTGAACCTCGCCGCATCGGTGGCCGACTACATCGCCGCCCTGGTCGATGCGACCCGCCGTCCCGACAGCTACAGCGGCAAGCTGGCCGAATGGCTGCGCTGGGGCGCCAGCCCGCGCGCGGCGATCGCGATCGAGCGCGGCGCACGCGCGCTCGCCTGGCTGGACGGGCGCGATTACGTGAGCCCCGAGGATGTTCAGGCGATTGCGCCGAACGCGCTCAGGCACCGTCTGCTGCTCGACTACACCGCACAGGCACGCGGCGTCACCGCGCAGGACTGCATCGCCGAATTGCTGCAGAAAGTACCGGCCCCATGATCGTTCCCGATCTCGAGGAACTGACCGCGCTGCGCGGCGCTGCACTGGGACTGAGCCTGCGCGCGCGCCGGCCAGCAATGGCGCAACTGCAGGGCGGGCACCGCAGCGCGCAGCGCGGGCGCGGTCTGGAATTCGAGGAGGTAAGGCTTTATACCGCCGGCGACGACGCGCGCAACATCGACTGGCGCGTCACCGCACGGCGCGGTCGCGCGCACACCAAGCTGTTCCGCGAAGAACGCGAGCGGCCGGTGTGGCTGGTGGCCGACATTCATCCCGGACTCTATTTCGGCAGCCGCCGCCAGTTCAAGTCTTCGGTGCTGCTGCGCGCCGCCGCGATGCTGGGCTGGGCCGCCGCGATGGGCGGTGACCGAGTCGGTGCGGTGATCTCGATTCCGGGAACCGAGCCGCTGATCTTCCCGCCGCGCGCCCGCGAGGCCGGCGTGCTGCCTATCCTGCAGGCGCTGGTGGAATCGCAACCGACCGGACCCGGCACGACCGCGCCGGGCGGATTGCAAGATGCGGTCGCAGCATTGCGCCCGCTGCTGCAGCCGGGCAGCCTGGTTCTGTTGCTCAGCGATTTTTCCGCTCTGGACGCCGGGACCGAGGACATCCTCGCGAGCGCCAGCCTGCATAACGATTGCCGACTGTTATGGATCACCGACCCGCTGGAGCGCAGCGGGCTGCCGGCCGGCAGCTTTCGCGTCGGCCTGCCCGACCGTATCTGGTGGATGGACGGCGACCAGAGCCGCAGCAGCTGGAAGCAGTCCTGGCACGAACGCGAACAGCACCTGGAAGACCTCGCGACGCGATTGAATCTGCCGCTGCACCAGCTGGACACGCAGGACCCGGTCACCGACAGAATGATCGCCCTGCTGCGGGAGCCTGCATGGGCGGCGTGACACCGGACTGGCTGGCGCAACTCGCGCCCGAACATGCGCCGCCTGCACCGGGATGGTGGCCGCCGGCGCCGGGCTGGTGGATATTGTTCGTGCTGGCAGCGCTGACCATCGCGTACCTGATATACCGGTTTCGCCACCCTAACCTGCGCATGCAGCGCGCGGCACTGGACCAGCTGAGGGTCCTGGAAACTTCGCCGATCGACGACGGGGTGCTGGCGCGCGAGCTCGAACATCTGCTGCGCCGCTACGCGGTCGCGCGCTTCGGACACGAGCCGGTCGCGGGACTGAGCGGCGAAAAATGGATCGCGTTCGTGATCGAACACGGCGGCAGCGCATGGACCGCTGAAGCAGGAACCAGCCTGCTGCGCGCGGCTTACGGCGGAAATGCCAGCATCGATCGCACCGTTATCCTGGCCGGCGCGCGCGCCTTTCTGAAGAGGAAATGATGCTGCACTTCGACTGGCCCTGGATGTTGCTGTTGCTGCCGCTGCCGTGGCTGGTTGTGCGCTTTTTGCCGAGGGCAAATGCGCAGAGCGGCGCGCTGTTCCTGCCGTTCGCCGCGTCGCTGTCGACGGCCTGGGTGCCGTCGTTGTCGCGGCATGCGCGCATGCGCAGCCTGCTGTTCATGATGGTCTGGCTGCTGCTGGTCGCAGCCGCAACCCGGCCGCAGTGGCTGGATGATCCGCTGCCGGTGCCGACCACCGGGCGGCGACTGATGCTTGCGGTCGACGTATCCGGCTCGATGGCGACACAGGACATGGCGGGCAACGAATCGCGCCTGAACGTGGTGCAGCAGGTCGCGGGCGATTTCATCAAACACCGCCAGGGCGACCAGGTCGGCTTGATCCTGTTCGGCACCCAGCCCTATCTGCAGGCGCCGCTGACCACCGATCTAGATACCGTCGGCCAGTTCCTGCGCGAGTCCATGGTCGGCGTGGCCGGCCCGCAGACCGCGATCGGCGATGCGATCGGCCTCGCGCTGAAGCGGCTGGAAAGCGAACGCAGCGCCGGCAGGAAGGGCGAGATGGTGCTGATCCTGCTCACCGACGGCGGCAACAATGCGGGCATGATGGATCCGATCGCAGCCGCGAAGATGGCCGCCAGCGCCGGCCTGCGCATCTACACGATCGGCGTGGGGGCTGCCGCTCAGCAGGGTTTTTTCGGGACCAGCGGCAATACCGACCTGGACGAGGACACGCTGAAGTCGATCGCGCGCATCACCGGCGGCGAGTATTTCAGGGCGACCGATGCGGCCGCGCTGCAGAAAGTGTACGAGCGCATCGACAAGCTAGAGCCCAGTGCAGCGCGCGAACAATGGTATCGACCGCACCGTGAATGGTTCCAGTGGCCGCTGGGTCTGGCGCTGCTGTTCAGCATACCGGCGGCATTCATGCGGGGAAGGAAATAATCTTGGCAGATTTCATCAACACTTTTCATTTCATGCGGCCGCTCTGGCTGCTGGCATTGCCCGTGCTATGGGGGCTGGTCTACTGGCTCGCGCGGCGGCGCAGGGAAGACAGCGCATGGTCGGGATTCATCGATCCCGAACTGCTCGCCACGCTGCGCCTCGACGAAGACCGGATCATCGGCATCAGGCCCTGGCCGCTGCTCGCGCTGGTGTGGAGCATTGCGGCGATCGCGCTGGCCGGGCCGAGCTGGGAGCGCGACCAGGCCCCGGCGTTCCGCGCTTCGGCTGCCTGGGTATTCGTGCTCGATCTCTCGCCATCGATGACGCTGACCGATGTCGCGCCCGACCGGGTAACGCGCGCACGATACGCGCTGGACGATCTGCTGAATGCGGCGCATGACGCGCGGGTTGGCCTGGTGGTGTTCAGCGACGAGCCCTACACCGTGACGCCGCTGACCCAGGACATCGCAACGGTCAAGGCGCTGTTGCCGCCGCTGAAGCCGGACATCATGCCCAGCCCCGGCGATAATCTCGCGCCGGCACTCAAGCAGGCCGCCAAACTGCTCCAGCGGGGCGGCGCCAAAGACCAGCAGATCGTCGTGCTGACCGACGGCTTCGACGATCCCGCGGCCGCGTTGTCCGCCGCGGCAGGCATCAGGGCGAAACACATCTCGCTGAGCATCGTCGGCGTCGGCACAACCGGCGGCGCGCCGCAGCCCAGCGCGGGCGGCGGCTTCGTGCAGGACAAACGGGGCCGCGCAATACTGGCCCGGCTGGACAGGTCGCGCCTGCAACAGCTGGCCGAAACCGGCGGCGGGCGTTATGTCGATATCGCACAACTGCCCGCATTGCTGGCCAGCATGGAAAGCACTTCCGATACGCCGAACGGCGCGCAGGCGGTGCAAGGCGTGCAGGTCGCGCAATGGCGCGACGCCGGTATCTGGCTGCTGCCCGTGCTGTTGATACTGGGTGCATTCCTGGCCAGGAGGGACTGGCTGTGATGCGCTACGCCGCAATGCTGGCACTGCTCGCGATCGCGCTGCCGGCGGAAGCCAGTTCGAACTGGGAACGCCTCTGGTTGAACGCGGACCAGCGAGGCGAAAAACTGCTGCAGCATGGCGATGCAGGCGCTGCCGCGAGGGTATACAGGGACCCGCGGCGCCGAGCCTATGCCGAAATCAAAGCCGGCGATTACCAGCTGGCGGCCAGCGAGCTGGGCAAGCTGCACGACAGCGATTCCGACTACAACCGGGGCAACGCGCTCGCGAAGATTGGCGACCTGAAAGGCGCGCTCGATGCGTACGATGCCGCGCTCAAGCGCGATCCGAAAAATCATGACGCGCAACATAACCGCGACCTGGTCGAGAAGGCACTGCAGCAGCAACAACAGAACAAGCAGCAGAATGGAAAACAACAGGACAACAAGTCCGGCGGCAAGCAGGGATCCAATTCGGGCGGGCAAGACAGCCAGTCCGGCAAGAATACAAACGGCGCGAATGGCAAAAGCGGACAGCAGTCAGCCGGAAAAAATTCTGCATCGTCCGGAAAATCCGGCGGCAAGCCTTCGGGCGGAAATTCTCCCAGACAACAAAATGCCCAGTCGGGCGCGAATGAAAAACCGGGTGCAAATGAAAAACCGGGTGCCAACGGAAATCAGGCACAGCAGAATCCGCAAAACAATCCGGGGCAACAGGGCAGCGATGCAAACGCCGCTGCGCAGTCCGGACAGGGCCGCAACGGCGAGACTGAAGCCGGCCGGCAGCAGGCCGCAAAACCCGGCAACTCATCCGCGAACGGCCAGTCCGCTGACGAAGCGGCACAGGCCAGGAAGGATGCGGAAGCCGGCCTCGCGGCAGACAAATCCGGCATGACCGGAAACCGGATCGCCAACGCGACTCCCGCGAACCAGACGACGCCGTTGAGCGAACAGCAGTTGTCTAAGGAACAATGGCTGCGCAACATACCGGACGACCCCGGCGGGCTGCTCAGGCGCAAATTCATGATCGAGTACATGTTGAGACAACAGAAGGCACAGCAATGAACAACATCAATCGCATCTTCCTTGCACTGGTCTTTACAACCTTCGCGCTGCCCGCGCTGGCATCCGTCACCGCCTCGCTGGACCAGGATCATGTCGCATCAGGGCAGACCGTGCAGCTGCAGCTTCAGCATGACGGCACCACCGACAGCCAGCCCGATCTCGGTCCGCTGCGCAACGATTTCGACGTGCTCGGCAGCAGCAGCGGCTCGAACGTGCAGATCATCAACGGTCACATGTCCTCGCAGACCCAGGTCACCGTGCTGCTGTCGCCCAAGCACGACGGCAAGATCCTGATACCGCCTCTGCAATGGGACGGCCAGCAGACCGCGGCACTGGAGCTCACGGTGGGCGGCCCATCAACCGGCCAGAGCAGGCAAACATCCGGCGACGCTTCGTCGCATATATTCCTGACGACAACGCTGGACCAGAAGCAACCCTATGTGCAGGCCGCCGACGTGCTGACGGTGCGGCTCTATGCGGACCAGCCCATCTTCCGGGCCAGTCTGGACCTGCCCGCCAGCAGCGATGTGCTGGTCAAGCAGATCGGCAAGGACAAGCAATCCACCGAGTTGCGCAATGGCCACAGCTACCAGGTAGTCGAGCGCAAATACCTGCTGTTCCCGCAGCGCAGCGGCTCGCTCAGACTTGACGGGCCGGTGCTCGACGCTCAGGTGCAGGCCACCGGCAGCAATAACCCGTTCGGCAACGACCCGGCGTTCGGCAACATCTTCGGGCAAATGCCGCTGGCGGGAATGCTGAATGCGACACGCCCGATACGCCTGCATGGCAAGACCATCATGCTGAACGTGCTGAAGCGCCCCGCCGCTGCGACCGGCGCAAACTGGCTGCCTGCACAGAATGTCACGCTGCAGGAAACCTGGCGCCCGGATTCGGGTGCGATCCACGTCGGCGATCCGGTCACGCGCCATCTGCAACTGACCGCGCTCGGACTCACCGGCGCGCAATTGCCCGACCTTGGCTCGCTGATGCAGGTGCCGGACGGCATCAAGACCTATCCCGACCAGTCCACTGCCAAAGATGCGATACAGGGCGATACCGTGCTCGGCACTCGCGACCAGGATATCGCGCTGATCGCGTCCCGGCCGGGCCGCTTCGAACTGCCCGAAGTGAAACTGAACTGGTGGGACACGGTGCACAACGTCCAGCATGTTGTCACGCTGCCCGCACGAGTTCTCGACATCCTCCCCGCTGCCGGCGGCAGCACAGCGCCCCCGCCTCCGCAAACTGCTGCAGCACCGGCCCCGCCCAGCCAGGGCGCAACGACCGGTACGCCGATACAGGTTCATTTTGGACAGGGCGCAGAATCACGTCCGTGGATCTGGCTCAGCGCGGCGCTGGCGCTGCTCTGGGTCGGCACGCTATTCGGATGGTGGTACACACGACGGCGTGCGCAGCCGGCGCAGCCTGAAAAGACCGGCGAACCGGCACCTGCAGCCGCGCCCGGCCGGGCCAGCGCATTCAAGGCATTCAAGCACGCCTGTCTGAACAACGACCCACATGCCGCGCGCAAGAATCTGCTGGCCTGGGCTGTTGCGGCGTGGCCGGACAACCCGCCGGCCGGATTGAACGAGTTGTCGCGCCGGGTCGGCGGCCCGGCATTGATGGAGGCGCTGAGGCAGCTAGACCGCGCCTGTTATATGGATGAAAGCTGGCACGGATCATACCTTGCCAAATTGCTGTCTTCACCCCCCGAACAGTCAGGTCCGCCGGAAAGCAGGGAGCCGTTGCCTGAGCTGTATTCATAGCAGCCGATCGGGATCGCGCAGATAAATCCGCAGCGATCGCGTGCAAGCGGCGTTAAGATATCTGTACGCGTTGTGCGACAGGATCGCAAGAGAACCATAACCCAACATCTCCAGCGGGGGTCGGCATGTTCAATCAAATCAGATCGACGCTTTTACTGAAAGCCTGTGCATCTGCCGTGCTGCTGTCGCTCGTCGCGGTCCATGCGGCGCATGCCGACACCATCGTGTACAAATATACCGGCCCGAACGGCGTGACGGTGTATTCCCAGGTGCTGCCGGAAAATCACCCGCCCGGCGAGGTGACCACGATCACCATCAAATCATTGCCGGTCGAACAGCAACGCGCCGCGCTCAGGATGCTGGATGCGATGCAGCGCGAAACCGATACCCGCATCGAAAAGCAACGATCGAAACTTGACGAGGCGGACCGGAACATCAATGACGCGATCAGCAAGCTGCAACATGCGGAAGCGGGGCTGCAAAGCGGGTCGGTGCCCACCGGTGCAGACCGGATCGGCAAGGTCGGCGGCGGAACCCGGTTGCGTGAATCCTACTTCCAGCGCGTGGAAAAACTGCAGCGCGCGGTGGACAAGGCCAAACTCGAACTGGAACAGGCATACCGCCAGCGCAACAATCTGCGTTAACTGCGATACCGTTTCGGTAAAGTACAATCAGTACCGGCAATGTGGACCATTTGCCTGTGCAACCTCGTAAGGAAATATGATGTCGATCTCTTTGGCGGACACTTATCCCAGGCTCGTGGGCGATATAGGCGGAACCAACGCCCGTTTCGCGATGCAGTTGTCCGGCGAAACACCGATCTCCGAACCGGTTGCGCTGCATTGCCGTGATTTCTCCGGTCCGGCCGAGGCGATCCTGCATTATCTCGAGCTGACCGGACTGCCCAAACCACGCTGGGCCGGATTGGCGATCGCGACTGCGATTTCGGGCGACATGCTGGCGATGACCAACAGCGGCTGGAAATTTTCCATCAGCGAAACACGCAACAGGATTGCGCTGACCCACCTGCGCATGCTCAACGATTTCACCGCGCTGGCGCTCGCGCTGCCGCAATTCGGACCCAATGATCTGGCCCAGATCGGAAAGGGAAAAGCACTGGCCGGGAAATCGATCGGCCTGATCGGTCCCGGAACCGGACTGGGCGTTTCCGGACTGATCCCGTCCGAGCACGGCTACAGCCCGATCGAGGGCGAAGGCGGTCATGCGACCCTGCCTGCGTTCAATGCCCGCGAGGCGGAACTGATCGCGCGTGCAAGAAAAAAATTCCCGCATGTGTCTGCAGAGCGGCTGATCTCAGGCCCCGGACTTGAACTGCTCTACGAAGTGATTGCAGAATCCAACGGGGCAGCGAACGAAAAACTTCCAGCCGACGAAATCAGCCGGCGCGGCGTAGCGGGCAGTTGCCCGGTCTGCAGGGAAACGATGGACACCTTCTGCGCGATGCTGGGAACCGTCGCGGCCGATGTCGCATTGGTGCTCGGCGCGCGCGGCGGCGTCTACATCGGAGGCGGCATCATTCCGAGACTCGGTGATTATTTCGCCGCATCGCCTTTTCGCAAGCGTTTTGAGGAAAAGGGAAGGTTCAGCTCCTATCTTGCGCAGATTCCAACCTGGGTGATCCTCGCGCCCTGGCCGGGCCTGATCGGAGCAGCCAACGCGCTGAACGAAGATGCCCAGAACATGATTTCCTGATCGGCAGTTATCGGCCAATAACGGAAAGCCGCAACCGGCCGATTTTCGGCAGGTAAATCGGCACATGGAGTCCGATTTTGTTCCAAAACTGCTCTTCGAAAATTTACCTTGCTGCCGAGTAGCCTCGCATCAAATGGCTAAAAAGTGTACGATGGCATGACTGCTATATCGGTACACGGCAACAGACTCATGAATGTAATACTGCAATACATGAAAATGAATGGTGAGAAGTTTGATCAGGAGATTGCAATTGCTACTGGAATCCCGCTTGCTTCAGTGCGTTTGCAATTGGCTGAGCTTACAGCTACGAATGAAATTGTGGCATGCCAATCCATCAGGTTTAACAAGGGCAAGAAATCCGAGGGGACAATTTACAGGATAGCCGGCTATTCGCCACCAGCATCACCAGGCAGAAAACCGAATAAACCGAAACAAGCCTAGTTCTGCTCGCTGCTTGGCCGGCAGATGAAGCGAATCCCGGAAATTCCCGCTAGACCTGCGTCCCCAGCTTCTTGGCCAGAGCCACCAATTCCGGCCCGTTGTCGAGCCCGTCGATGAATCGCCCGGGTATGCCTTCCAGCCCGACCTGCGCACCCACAAGCGCTCCCGTCAGCGTGGCACGCGAAATATTCTGCCCGCCACCGTTCAGTGCATGCAGGACGGCCGATTCAAAATCATCCGCAAAGCGGGACGCAAGGTAATAGGCTGCAGGAAGCTGGTGGTAAATCGCGCATGGCATACCGTAAACGATCGAGACCTTCCATGCCGGTTCAATCCTGATATCCGGGTCGATGGCAGCCAGGGCGGCATAATGCGGGGTCAGAAGCGCATCAGGGGAAGAGAATCGTCCGGCGCGCGGCGGATCGGGATCGCCCGGGCGTGGTGCCGAAAATTGTGTTCCAGTGACTGCATGAAACGGCAGTTCGTTGCTGTGGACCAGGCTCATGAGCTTTTCAGAAATCGCGGGCGTCAATTTCTCTCCCGCCACCAGCTGCGACAGAACCAGATTGTAGGCCGTACTCATCGCGATGATCGCTTCATCGGCTTGCGTCAGGCGGCAATTGGATGAAATGGCCTCGGCCGCCTTTTTGGGACTTTTCGCGTAACGCGCCGCCAGCACGATTGCGCGCTCCGCCGACTCGGACGTATCTGCATGTCCTCCCGTTTCGCTCCATGATTTTTTCTGTTCCACGCGCCGGCGGTAGGCTTCGCGGATCGACTGGTCGGTGTAGCCACCCGGTCCGTACACGGGTTCGCCATTCAGAAAGGGAAACAGCTCTTCGTCCAGTCGACGCGTGAAATCGTCTTCACGGTATTCGCCCAGCTCGGTTACCGAGCGCAGCAGCATGACAAGAATCAGGCCGGTCTGCGAGCGTTCTCCCGCCTTCATCCCGCCGTGGTATCGATCCGGTTTCGGTGTCGTATAGCCGGTGATCCATTCACCATAATCACGGCGCATCTCTGAAATATCGTAATACCAATGGCATCCCAGACCAAGTGCATCACCGATCAGGGCTCCCATAATCGCTCCCGCTGCTCGATCCATATCAATCTCCCGACTATGATTCAATATTCCAGATCAGCTGTGATTCGCAATCATCCTGATCATGCTTTCAGAAACTGGCGCAGGCATAAAAACCGGCCGTGCTCTGCAACATGGACAGGCAAGTTGGTATTGAAAACAGCCAGCCGCGTTTCTCAAGTATAGATCACGGGTTTAAATCTTCGGTTCCCTGACCGAGAATATCGCTTTCGCACGGGCTTCCACTTAACCGGATATAAAGGGCAACCAATTAAGATTCCCAGAAAATGATTTCCTGAACGGTGATTCAATCCGGGCATCTTTGCGCTTGCATTCATATCGTTACATCATCGATACAATTTTCCCGTTGACTGATCTTCCAGGATGTCGATAGGATTTCAATCAGAAGCACGGTTGCCGATCCACAAATCGAACATTGCTCAGGAGGAATCTATCGTGAACTTCAGGAACAGATATCTCATTGCCGCCCAGACGCTGGGCGCTGCTTTAATCGTCGCGATCCTGGTCGCGGCTTGCGGAGGCGGCAGCTCACCTTCAGGATTTACCCAATCCTATATTTCTTCAGCCGGCGCCGGCGATGTATTGCAGTTCAGCATCGATACCGCAAACATGACCTATTCCTTCAAGGTCGAAGAAACCAGCTACGCGGCTTCTTACGTCGCGGCGGGCTTCACGGCATCCGAATCCAGTACCGGCACGCTGACCCTCAGGTATGCGATCGGCAGCTATAAACTATCCGCGTCGGCAGACGGATTCATACTGGGCGGCGAAGTGTACCCGCTGCAAAACGGCTTGTTCGTCGGCCACGTGCTAATTTCGCCGATCGGCGGCGCTACCGTAAATATACCGGTGTTCGGCGTGCCGAATCCGATCACCAACGTCGCCGCACTTGCCGCAACCTACAATTACCAGGGTTTTGCCTGTGACAGCAGGTCAGGCGGCGTGGTCGACGGATCCATCGTATGCGCATCGCGTACCGGCACAATCAAGGTTGATTCCACCGGAAATTTCAGTACCTGCAGGGATGGCAACCTTGGCGCAACATCAGCACCAAGCTGCACCAAGATCGGCGGCGGTACCGCATCTGCTACCTTAACCGGTACCCTTGCAGCTGTTACGGGCAAGCCCGGCGTTTTCGACTTCAAGACTACTGATGGTTATCACAGAGGGTGGTTCTTTGCATTCAGCACGGGCGGGCAGAATGTTGCGGTAATCGACCACGACGATAACAGCACACCTTCAATCTTCGGATTTGGTCATACCGTTGCCGTATCGCAAACCAGCGTGAAATCCGGGGATATCAACGGCAAATATTTCATCAAGAACAATATCGGTGAAAAGCATTTACTGACCATTATCGGAAACACTTTCAGCGACACTTTCATCCCGGGTTCGGCTGGTACATTGCAATTTGACAAGCCGTGGACCGGACTCGTCACGTATCAATATAATAATAATGTTGGTGCTGTTTCGGGAGTCGCCGATATCGCAACCGCGGGTTCTTTCACCTACAACAGCAACACCTACCCATTCCTGTTTGGCGTGGGACTGAAGTACTAGAGCGGTCGCTTGCCGTTGCGCTGCATCAAAAAAATACCCCGGTTGAACCGGGGTATTTTATTTGGCGGAGAGGGTGGGATTCGAACCCACGGTACGGGAAAACCGTACGCCTGATTTCGAGTCAGGTACATTCGACCACTCTGCCACCTCTCCGGAAGGCGCGCATTCTACCAGCAACCGTCGATTTGGTGCAGAATGATCGAATGCAGAACCCGACTCGATACGTGCAAACCATAATTGCCAGCCTGCTTCTGCTGCTGCCAGGCTGCGATCCGCAGATTCCGCCGTGGAATGCCGGCAAGCTGGTGGTGATCGTTCCTGAGGCCGATCTCTGGCCCGAGTCGGAGTTTCAGCGCGAAATGGCACGAATGTTCGCAGAACGATTGAATATGTCGCTGGAATTGATCCCGCTGGCGCAAACCGAAATACCCGACGCGCTGCGCAATCACTTCGCACACTTTGCCGCCGTCCCGTTTCGCAAGGAGAGCAACCCCGCCGGGCTGAAATTTGGCCCCGCCTACCAGAGTGTGCGCGAGGTGCTGGTCTGCAACAAGGACACGCCGCGCATCAAGACCCTTTCGGATCTGAAAGGCAAGGAGGTGATGGTTGCGGCCGGTTCCGCCCACGAGGCGGCGCTGCGCGAGGCACAGCGGATGGATCCCTCACTGCAATGGAATACCGAGCGAGACCTGACCACCCAGGACCTGCTGGCCGAGGTCGGCGACGGCAGTCTGGATTGTGCGGCGGCCAATGAATTGCAGTTTGCCGATGCGCGCAACTATCATCCCGATCTGGTCGATGAACTCGACATCGTTCCGCCGTCGGATCTGGCCTGGGCATTCCCGGGAAATGCCGATTCCGCGCTGCTCACCAAAGTGCAGGAATTTTTTACGGATATCCAGCAGGACGGCACCCTGCACCGCCTGCTGGATCGCTATTACGGCCACAGCAATCGCCTCAACAAACTGGATGCAGCCGCCTTCATCACGCGGACGAGGAGCGTGCTGCCGCACTATCGACACCTTTTCGATGAAGCCGCGACGCTGACCGGAATCGACTGGAGATTGCTCGCCGCACTTTCCTACCAGGAATCGCAGTGGGATCCACTCGCCACTTCGTATACCAATGTGCGCGGCATGATGATGCTGACTGGCGATACCGCAGACCAGATGAAGGTGAGCAATCGCCTGAACCCGAAAGAGAGCATCATTGCCGGCGCAAAATATCTGCAGTTGCTGAAAGAGCAGCTGCCCCGGCGCATCCGCGAGCCCGATCGCACCTGGCTGGCATTGGCTGCCTACAACCAGGGTTCCAGTCACCTCGAAGATGCGCGCATCCTGACCAGGCGCGCCGGAATGAACCCGGACAGCTGGGCGGACGTGAAGCGATGGATGCCGCTGCTGAGCCGGCCGAAGTATTACAAAAAAGTGAAGCACGGCTATGCGCGCGGCGGCGAGGCGGTGATACTGGTCGAAAGCATCCGCAGCTACTATGAGATGCTGAAACGGCTGGAACCCGAGAAGACAGAAACGGCGCCGGAAGTTACCTATCAACTGGTCGCACCGATGTCGATGCAACGGTTGCTGCCCTGAATCGGCCTTCCCTACATTCTCACGCCCCGAGGTGATTCAGGGCTCGCAAACGTTTCAGGGTGAAAGTTTTTCCATGCCGCCCATGTACGGGCGCAGCACTTCCGGAATCACCACACTGCCGTCGGCTTGCTGACAGTTCTCCAGCACCGCAACCAGCGTGCGGCCGACTGCAAGACCGGAACCATTCAGCGTATGCAGCAACTCGGGCTTGCCCTGCGCGTTGCGGAAACGCGCCTGCATGCGCCGTGCCTGGAACGATTCGAAATTGCTGCACGAGGAAATCTCGCGGTAAGTGTTCTGCGCCGGCAGCCACACTTCGATGTCATAGGTCAGCGCGGCGGAAAAGCCCATGTCGCCGGTGCACAGCTTCACCACGCGATAGGGCAGACCCAGCTTCTGCAGGATCGTTTCGGCATGGCCGAGCAACTGTTCCAGCGCGGCATAGGATTCATCGGGGTGCACCATCTGCACCAGCTCCACCTTGTCGAACTGGTGCTGGCGTATCATGCCGCGCGTGTCGCGTCCGTAGGAACCCGCCTCGCTGCGGAAGCACGGCGTGTGTGCGACGAACTTCATTGGCAGGCTTTCCAGCGCCACGATCTCGTCGCGCACAATGTTGGTTACCGGCACCTCAGCAGTTGGGATGAGATAAAAAATTCGAGGTTTCTCTTGGGAGTCCGAGCGATCCACTGGATTCATTGCTATTGGAACCTCAAACAGATCTTGCTTAAACTTCGGCAGCTGCCCGGTACTGTACATTGAATCCTCATTCACCATGTACGGCACATAGGTCTCGGTATAGCCGTGCTGCTCGGTGTGCGTATCCAGCATGAACTGCGCGAGCGCGCGGTGCAGCCGCGCCAAGCCACCCTTGAGCAACGAGAAACGCGCACCGGAAATCTTCGCGGCGGTATCGAAATCCAGGCCCAGCTTTTCGCCGAGATCGACGTGATCCTTGGCAGCAAAATCAAACTTGGGAATATTGCCGACCTTGCGCACCTCGACATTGTCCGCCTCTGACTTGCCGGGCGGCACGCTGGCATGCGGCATATTGGGGATCACTCCGAGGAATTGCTGCAACGTAATCAGCACTGCATCCAACTGATTTTCCGCCTGCTTCAACTCGTCGCCCAGTGTAGCAACCTCCGCCATGATTACCGACACGTCCTCGCCTTTAGCTTTGGCTGCGCCGATCTGTTTTGAAGTTGCATTGCGTTTCGCCTGCAGCTCCTGGGTGCGCGTCTGTATCGTCTTGCGCTCTCCCTCGAGCTGCTCGAATTTTTTTGTATCCAGCACAAAGCCGCGTGTCGCCAGTCGTGCCGCCACACCTTCCAAATCGTTTCTTAATGCTTGAATATCCAACATGCTGTTCTATTCCTTTTTGTTCTTTTTCGCCTTTTCATCCAGCTCGCGCAAATGCGCCAGCTTTTCCGCAATCTTCGCTTCCAGTCCGTGATCGGTCGGTTCGTAGAAACTCACTTCCGGCATGTCGTCCGGAAAATAGGTTTCGCCCGCCGCATAGGCTTCTTCCTCGTTGTGCGCGTAGCG